>DASYZB010000151.1 GCA_035946615.1 Verrucomicrobiia bacterium | reverse complement strand
TTCGAAGGGGGACTTATGTTGAGTGGGTATGCGCGCAGACATGCGTGTGATACAGACATACTATCTATATCATGTCAACAGAAAAAATGCGCCTAGAAGCAGTTTTTTCGTCTTTTCAGAAAATTACGTGCGGATCAGGGTGTGGCGTGGATTTCAAAAGCCCGCCAGAGCCAACGCCGGATGGTTTGTTTCGCTGAAGCCCCGAGATTTGTATCGAAGTAATCTCTCCGGGCAATACCCGGCGCGAATTACATGAGAAGAAAGCTCTTTATTTCGCGGCAGGCGCGGAGGAGTTGTGGTTCTGCCATTGGAATGGGCGAATGGAATTCTTCCGCAAGGAAGCCCCGGAGACTGCGGGGACTTCAGCCCGCTGTTCTAGTTTTCCGCAACGCATCGAAGGGCTTGAGCCATAACCGCTCGATCAAAACCCCTTGCGAAAACTCAAGGCACGCCCTAAAAGCTATAAGGGCTAGGGCGCTGGCGCAGAGCGGTACCGGCGCAACACAATTGTTACGAAAAATCCCTTGAGACAAAGATCGGTTTGGTCTAGTAATGGGCTAGCTGACTTTAGCTTATGAAAACCTTCACACGCAGGACCTTCCTCAAGAGCACCGCATTTGGCGCAGCGGCTTTGGGCCTCGACGCCTTAACCTGGAGCCGGGCAGCCGGCGCCAATGGCGATATTCGCGTCGCGCAGATTGGCTTTCATGGGCAGGGCAAAAGTCATATCAACTCGCTCTCGAAACTCGAAGGGGTGCGGTTGGTAGCGTTATGTGACGTGGACCACCACGTCCTGGATGCGGAGGCAACACGCTTGGGCGGCAATATCCCGACTTACACCGACCTGCGCAAGCTGCTCGAGAGCAAGGAAGTTGATGCCGTCTCGATTGCAGTGCCCAACCATTGGCACGCCCTGGCAACCATCTGGGCCTGCCAGGCCGGCAAAGATGTGTATGTGGAAAAACCGGCCAGCCATGAGCTTTCCGAGGGACGCAAGATGGTCGAGGCGGCGCGCAAGTACAATCGAATTGTCCAGCATGGGACGCAATGCAGGTCCTCGGTGGGAATCCGGGAAGGGGTGCAATACGTGCGGGACGGGCATCTGGGCAAAATAATTTTGGCGCGAGGTTTTTGTTACAAGGCGCGCAAGAGCATCGGCCTGGTGGATGGACCGCAAAAGGTGCCGGAGTATATCGATTACAACCTCTGGTGCGGCCCGGCCCCGGACGAGCCGCCGCGGCGCAACACCAGTTTTGGCACCGTCCATTATGATTGGCACTGGTTCTGGCCTTACGGGAACGGAGATTTCGGCAACCAAGGGCCGCACCAGGTCGATATCTGCCGCTGGTTTCTTGGCGAGGAAACCATCGCCCCCTTCTCGATGGCCGTTGGGGGACGCATGGGATACAAGGACTCCGCCGAGACGCCCAACACGCTCATCGCGTACCACGGGTATCAAACGCCGATGCTCTTCGAAGTGCGCGGCCTGCCTGTGAACAAAGCGTCGCAAACCGAAGGCTGGAAGATGGACAAGTATAAGGGCGTCAGCGTCGGCAATGTCATTGACTGCGAAGGCGGCTACGTGGTCGTTCCCAGTTACAGCGAAGCAATTATTTTTGACAAGTCCGGCCAGGAGATCACGCGGTTCAATGGGAAGAGAAAGGGAACTGCGCCGGCTGAGGTTGAAAGCCATCATGGCAACTGGATAGCGGCCATTCGGAGTCGGGACAGGCGCCATCTGCACGCGGAGATTCTCGAGGGCCATCTGACGGCGGGGTTGGTCCACACCGGCAATATTTCCTACCGCTTGGGGGCGCGAAAAGCACCCGGGGAAATTCGCGAGGCGCTCCAATCCAATAAGAGCCTGAGCGAGGCATTCGACCGGATGGCGGGCCATTTGGAGGCCAATGGCGTTGATTGCGCCCAGGACAACCTGAAACTGGGCCTGCCTCTGAAGTTTGACGCTGAAAAGGAACGGTTTGTGGACAATGCGCAAGCCGACGCAATGCTCACGCGGAAGTACCGCCCGCCGTTTGTCGTGCCCCAGCAGGTGTAGGGGAAGGCCTTCCGGTCACTCTACCTCCAGTGGCGTTTAATTGGGGGGAGGGTCAGAACGGGAGGACATCCCAAAGCGGTAGAGGGCTACCGCAGTCCAAGACGCTTCGCGCATTCTCGGGCGTTAAGGACCAGCCCTAACTCGTTTGAATCCTAAACGGGCTGGCCGAGAGGGCCGGGGCCATTTGGCCGCCGTAAAAGGTGTGGCGGTAGTCCTCGTCTTCCAGCAGATGTTGAGTTTGTTGCTGTTGCCCTCGTGCGATGAGGTATTTCAATTCATCGAGGTTGTCCGACCATTTTACTCCATTAAAGAATTCTGCTCCAGTGAATTGGGTTTTGTATAGGGCATTGGGCAGATAGCACGAGCCCAGGTACAGAAAATCGAAGCCGCGTTCTGCCAGGAGCGCGACGGCTGTTGTCATCATGAATAAACCGAGATTCCTTGATTGGTATGCCAAATCGTAGAAGGCGTAGTAGTAATAGCCCAGCACATCCGGTTCCAGGTAGAGCGTCGCCGTTCCCACCTCCGCTTCGGAGGCGGTGTCGGTGAACAGGAGGAGGTGCGAGGTGATTTTCCCCGCAAACAGAGAATCCAACCGCTCATAGGACATGACGTTTTTGCCAAACTTTTCGTCGGCATAGCCTTTGTAAAACTCGCGGCGGCGGGGGCTGTAATCAAATTGGGCGCGCGGTATGAGGTTGAAGGAAATCCCCTGGCCTTTTCGA
This sequence comes from Verrucomicrobiia bacterium, assembly GCA_035946615.1. Lineage (NCBI taxonomy): Bacteria > Pseudomonadati > Verrucomicrobiota > Verrucomicrobiia > Verrucomicrobiia bacterium. Next base: position 32,535 of record DASYZB010000151.1, on the reverse strand, counting down.
AGAATACGGCGGTTTTCAGAGGATGGGTGGAATTTTCGCAGATTAACCCGGACCTGACGGCAGAGATAAAAGCGCTCGAGGTTACGCGAGGAAGGAAGGAAGCCGTGCCGAAAACAATCGGCGGGGGTTTCTCCGGCCTCAGGAAAGGCCCAGACGGCGTAGGGGAAAATGTAATGGTTGTAATCCTCTTTGCTTTCGGAAAACAGGAGCTTCATGCGGGGGGAGTTTGGTTTAAGAAAATCCGAGGCAACCGCGCTCGCCAGCCGGCCAGAACATCATAAGAAACCGAGTTCTTCAATTTCGCCAGTTCATGAACCGAAATCTCTTCCTGTCCCTGGCGGCCCATCAACACGGCTTCGTCCCACAACTGAGCCTCGGGCGCCTCGGTAATATCTACCGTGAGGGCGTCCATGGCCACACCGCCGACAATGGGCACTCTTTGGCCATGGACCAGCGCGCAACCCTGATTGCGGACGCGTGGGAAACCGTCCCCATAACCGAGGGGCAGGACGGCAATCCGGCGCGGCGAGGTGGCGGCATAGCGCATGCCATAGCCGACGGTATCACCGGGTTGCAATTCCTGAATGGCAGCGATGCGCGCCTTGACGGTCATCGCCGGTTCGATACCCGGAAGGCGGCGGCAAACGCTTGATGGATACACACCCAGCGGTAGAATGCCCACGCGCACCATATCAAAGTGCGCTTGCGGCAGATCAAGGAACCCGCCGCTATTGCTCAGGTGCCGCAGCTCGACCGGGATGCCGCGTTGCGCCATTTCTTCGAGGACCAGATTGAAGCGGGCCAATTGCAGTTTGGCGAACGATTTGTCGGTCTCATCGGACTGCGCAAAGTGGCTCAAGACACCCTCCAACCGCAGGGCAGGCATCGAGCAAATGAGCGCCGCGAGCGACGCGGCTTGCTCCCAACACACGCCGTAGCGATTCATGCCTGTGTTGATCTTCATGTGAACGGGCACCCGGCGGCCTGCGTTGGCAGCCAGGCGGCCAAGGTGCTCAACTGCCCGGGGCTCACTGAGGCAGCAGGTCAAAGAATGCCGGATGCAATCGGGGTGCTCGGCTTCATGGCGGTCGCCCAGCAGGAGGAGCCGGGCTTGGATGCCGTGCTGGCGCAGCATGATGGCTTCATCGAGCGTGCTCAGCCCGAAGAAGTCCACTCCGCATTCCATTGCTATTCTTGCCACCGGCAAGGCGCCGTGGCCATAGGCCTCGTCCTTTACCACTCCGAGCACGCGGACCTCAGCCGCTTTGTGCCGGTTAATCGCCTGGAAATTCCGCCGAAGCTGGCTGAGGTCAATTTCAATCCAGGCGGGGCGTGCGGCGGGGGATGGTGCGAGCGATTGCGCCGGGAGCGGAGTGGTCGCTGTTTGGGGGTCCTGGGGGGCAAAGGCAATACTGGTTGCGGGGGCCTGTTGAACAATGGCGTCTGTTGCATCGCTCATTTAAATCCTCATGATTGTTGCGCAGTCAGGTGCTGCCCGGCGGCCAAAGGCTGCGCCCAATATCCGGCCGGTAATAGCTGCTGAGGCTGCGAATTTTGATGATGTTTTGGTACGCGCGCCCGATGGCATCTTTCAAAGAAGCCCCATAGGCGACGACATCGCCGATACGATGGCCGGTGGCGACCAACCCCCCGTTATTATCAGGCGCCACCTCATTCCACCAAATATCGCAATCCAAAGGTTCACTTACTTCAACAGGCAGACAGGGTCCCCGGACTTGGACGTAAGGGTAGCCATAGCCGGCCAGAGTGACGGAACACGCGAATTCGCGCCCGGGAATGAATTGGGGGTTCAACTCTTTGTTTTGGGCGGTTTCGAGCAACGTTTGCGCGGGATGGGCCAGCATCCGCAAGAGCATGGCGCCGGAGGTCACACCAATGCGGATATTATATTCGATTACGTGCCATTTGCCTTTGGACTGGACGGCGGTCACCTGGATGGGGCCGTGATAGTTCACTTCGCGCAACCAGGGGCGCAGCGGCTGGAGCAACTCGCGGGCGAGCCCATACTGGTCGGTGGGGTCTTTCTCGACTAATCCCCCTAGCGGCGCGCCGGCGATAATCCCCATATCGCCGGCATGGGCTCGTTTGTACTCCTGATTGGTGACCAGAGAGTAGATTTCACCGCCGCTGACCAGGGCGATGTGGCCGGCTTCGCGGCGGCCGAGGTATTCCTGCAGGAAAACGCCCTCGGCATAATCGATGTGCCCGAGCCAGGAACGAGTATCGGCAGGTGTCTCGCAGATAATCGTATGGATGGGGCTGGTGGGCGAGCAGAGCGGGTTCTTGATAACCAGGCCAAGCTGGTGCTTTTCCAGCACCTGTTCGGCTTCCAATCGGTTCCGGGCCACGTACGCCTTGGGGTAGGCAATCCTGAAATCCTGACAAAGCCGCCGCGCAAAATCCCTGTCTCGCTCGATTTTCATCGCCTCCCGCTGCGGAGAGAAAATGGGCACGTTTGATTCAAGCAATTCCTGGCACCAGCGGGCCTGAGCCCAATCGATGGACATCGGCACCACGAGGTTGACCCCTCTCTCCTTCAGAACGGGACAAGGCGATGGGAGTTGGTCTCGGTTGAACACCGGGCCGGCGAGTGACGGAGGATAATGCGCGTAGTTTCGGGTGAGGTACGTGGCGACGCTTGCGCCATCGTCTTTGAGAATCTGCGCCGTGCTATGGGCGAAGGCGCCGACACCCAGGACAAGGACCGAGATCGAGCTGGAGGCAGCTTTGCGTTTCATCGCGCAATCGGTTTGGGTGCCGGGCCGCTCGTTTTCGGGTGCAGCATGACGCCTCGATTATGTTCGCAGTCCACCCGAACGCAAGCGGTTTGGTTTGCTTGCTTTGTTGGTTTGCACTTTGAAGCCTTGAGCCTGAGCGGCCACGGGGGTATAGTGGGGCTCATGGCGAATCTCTGTGCCTTTGTGGTTCATAGATTTGGGCTCCACAGCTTTGTGGAACTCCAACCGGAAATGACAAAAGCCCCTCTCCCTTTTACCGCACAGAAATCATGCGAGCTCGCATCATGGAATCTCTTTCATTCCGGGTCCGCTGAGAATCAAGGCTGCCTATGGACAAGACAATAAGTTTCAGGGTCAATGGCCAGTCACGAACCGTGACGACGGACCCGGAGCGGCCATTGCTGGACGTGCTGCGCGAAGACCTGCAATTGACCGGCGCCAAATATGGCTGCGGCGAGGGCCAGTGCCGAGCCTGCACCGTCCTGCTCAATGATAAAAGCGTGCCCTCCTGCCTGACACCCGTGGCCCAAGCCGAAGGCCAAAACATTCTGACCATTGAAGGTCTGGCTACTGGCGGCAACCTTCACCCGGTGCAGGAGGCATTTCTGGCCGAGGGCGCTTTTCAATGCGGCTACTGCACGCCGGGCATGATTCTGGGTGTGATGGCGCTCTTAAAGGAGAATCCCAACCCCAGTGAGAGTCAAATCATCGCGCGCATGCAATCGCATCTGTGCCGATGCGCCAATTACCCCACTATTGTTGCAGCCGTTCGACGCACGGTCAACCACACCGGGAAATGACATGAAAGAGCAAATCCCAACCGATCCTCTGGACGCGCAGGCTTACGATGAGCCCATCGAGCGGATGAACTATGATTTCGGCCTGAACCGGCGCGCGTTTGTTCAGGTGATTAGCACCGGATTGCTGGTTGCCGCCGGCGCTTCCCCGGCCCTGGCGCAGCGGCGCGGCTTTGGCGGGGCGGGTTCGATTAGCATTTCGGCGCGCGTGCACATTGCCAAAGATGGCGGCATTACGGTTTTCACCGGCAAAGTCGAGGCCGGCCAAGGGGCTCGGGCTGAGTTAATGCTGGCCGCAGCGGAGGAATTATGTGTGCCGGCCAGCGCCATTGAATTGGTCATGGCCGATACCAGCGTGGCGCCTGATGACGGCATTACAGCCGGCAGCCGCAGCACGCCTTCGACTGTGCCTGCAGTGCGCCGGGGCGCAGCCGCCGCGCGGGAGTTGCTCATGGCGTTGGCGCTTAAGCGCTGGAATGTCGAACGCGATGCAGTGAGCATCAGCGATGGGAAGGCAATCCACACCACGACTGGGCGGGCGCTTTCATACGCTGACCTTGCGGCAAGCGAGGATGCCGCGCACCTCTTCGAGCAGAAGATTCCACCCGATGTCGCCCTGCACCCCGCTCAGAGTTGGAAAGCCCTCGGGCATTCAACACCCCGGCCAAACGGACGCGAGATCGTCACTGGCGCGCACAAGTACCCGTCGGACATTGCCAGGCCCGGGATGCTCTATGGAAAGGTGCTCCGGGCTCCTGCCTACGGGGCGAAGCTGGTCTCGATCGATCCAGGCCCCGCCAAGGCCTTGGAAGGCGTCCAAACGGTCCGGGATGATCAATTCGTTGGGGTCGTTGCGCCCACCTCGGCCCGCGCGAGTGATGCCTTGGAGGCCATCGCAAAAACAGCCAAATGGGAGCGGACGGCTCACTCATCGAGCAAGGATTTATTCGCTCAGCTCAAAGCGGGCGTTCATGAGCCCCTACCGGCCAACCCCTTTCAACAAGAGCTGGCGGAGGCTAAACACGTGCTGCGGCAGAGCTTTCATTCGGCTTACATCCAGCATGCACCCCTTGAACCCCGTTCCGCGCTCGCCGAATGGGCCGAGGGGAAACTGACCGTCTGGACCGGAACGCAGAATCCATTTGGCTGCCGGAACGAATTGGCGCGTGCGTTTCATGTGCCGGAAGAAAAGGTGCGCGTGGTGGCGCCAGATTTTGGAGGCGGCTTTGGCGGCAAACACAGCGGCGAGGCAACCGTCGAGGCCGCCCGATTGGCGCAAGCAGCGGGCCGCCCGGTGTTGTTGCGCTGGACCCGCGAGGAGGAGTTTACCTGGGCCTATTTTCGTCCAGCGGCGGTCATTGAGATTGAGGCCGGCCTGGACGGGGAAGGTTCTCTTACTTCCTGGCATTTCATCAATATCAATTCCGGCGGCGCCGCCCTCGAAACGCCTTACCGGACCGGGAAGAGCCACTGCCGGTTTGTTGGTTCTGATGCGCCGTTGCGCCAGGGCTCTTACCGCTCGCTTGCTGCCTCGGCCAACACCTTCGCGCGAGAAAGTTTCATGGACGAACTGGCGGCAGTCGCCGGCGCCGATCCTCTCGCCTACCGGCTCAAACACTTGGAAAATCCGCGCCTGCGCACGGTATTGGAAACCGCCGCCCAGCGGTTCGGCTGGAGTGAATGCGTCTCGAAGAAGACTCCTAATGTGGGCGTCGGCCTGGCCTGCGGAATAGACAAAGGCGGCTACGTCGCCGCGTGCGCCGAGATCGAGCTGGAGCGCGATCGAAAACGCATCCGGGTCCGGCGGGTGACGCAGGTCTATGATTGCGGCGCGATTGTGAACCCAATCAATTTGCATGCGCAGGTGCAGGGGGCGATTCTCATGGGCTTGGGCCCGGCTTTGCGCGAGGAGATGCGATTCGAGAACGGGCAGATTCTGAATGCCTCCTTCGGCGAGTACCAGGTGCCCCGGTTCGATGATGTGCCCCAATTGGACATTCACCTGGTGGATCGGCCCGAGGTCGAGTCAGCTGGGGCGGGCGAGACACCCATCATTGCCATCGCTCCTGCCATCGCCAACGGCTTAGTCCATGCCGGCGGCCCCCGCGTGCGCCAAATGCCCATTCGCTTGCCGGAATGGGAAACCGCCTGAGGAGTTGTCTATTCGGCCTTACAATGCCACATCCTCGGGGCGCACTTCGAGGCATTCATCCTGGTCTTCCCAGACAATAGCCGGATACAGTTCGAGCAACTTGGGCGCCAGTTGCGTCCCGGCGTGGGCCAGCAACTGCTCGGCTTGCGCCGCCGCCTGCTCGAAGGCCCGCTCATAATCGCCTGCGCCCTTGCGTTGGGCCTCTTCCCAATGGGCGACAGCATGGATGGGGGCATATTGAGCGGCCCAAGCTTGGAGTTCGGTCTTTAGGCTGGCCGGGAGTTCTTCAAATGGAACGAGCGTTTCGCTGCAATGCTGGCAAATCAGGCCGGCCTCCTGGACGTCGCGCGTCAGCAGCGGCAAGGTGGGGGCGCGACAACAGGTGGATTCGGAATAGGCGGAGGGGGGGCTGGCGAGGCGTTTCAGCCAAATCTGGCGCTCATGGGCCATTTGGGCGGCCAGGCGATAAGCCCCGAGTAAAGGGTGGGACAGCCGCCAGGTTTTCCCCGCGAATTGGCCAAGCGTCTGGGCCATCCATCGGGCGAGGGTCAAATCATCGAAATCACGAAAGACAAGGCTGTACTCTTTCCAGAGCAAATCCAAGGGTGCATCCGCGTTGCTGGCCATCCCGAGGGATTGTTGCCCGGCGCTGGGAAATTGTCGAGCGCCCATTGAGCCTCGTGTCTTTCCGTCAATTTCGAGGGTTTTCCCTGCCTTTGACAAAGCCCTCTTCAATGAGAGATTAGTACCGGGGACGGAGTGGACTGATCACCTCAACGCGCTCCGGGTGCCGAACAGGCACGCTGGCGGACCTCAATTCGCCACCATAAAATTCAATACCGCCTGGAAAGGTCATAGATTATGAATGGTTTGCAAAAATGGGACCCGTTCAAGGACTGGGATCCCTTCCGAGAATTGAGTGAATTCCAAAACCGGCTCGGGTCCTTTTTTGGACGCTCGCAGGAACGGCGCGGACAGGAGGGGCCACTGGCGCAATGGTCGCCGGCCGTCGATATCATCGAGGATGACAAGGAATTCCTCGTGAAAGCCGAGCTGCCCGAGGTCAAGAAGGAAGATGTTCAGGTGACGGTCGAGAACGGGGTGCTGACGATCCACGGCGAACGCAAGTTCGAGCGGGAACAAAAGCAGAAACGCTATCATCGCCTTGAGCGGTCGTATGGCAGTTTTACCCGGAGTTTCAGCCTGCCTGAGGGTGCCGACGCCTCGAAGGTGCGCGCCGAGTTCAAAGAGGGCCTGCTCCAGGTCCACATGCCCAAATCGGAATCGGCAAAACCCAAACAAATCGAAGTGAAGGTCCAATGAACAACTGCGGAGCGGCAGCCAGGCCGCTGCCGCTCCGCATTGTCCCCGAAGGTCCTTGCCATCCGCTCCTACTCCCAACAAAGCCATGAAAGCAATCTATAAACATGTCCTTTTCCCCTTGCTCCCCCTTTTAGCCGCCGGCTTGCTCGCGTTCGAGTTCACGCCGCTTCACACGCTGGCCGCCCCCGCTTCCGCCAAACCAGAGCCCAAACTGATCATCGAGGAAGCCCCCATCAACCGCGATGCCAAAGCCCCCATCAGCTTTGCGCCGGTTATCAAAAAAGTCGTTCCCAGTGTCGTGAACATCTACTCGACCACAATTGTCCACGAGCGGCCCGGGCGGAGTCCTTTGTTCAATGATCCGTTCTTTCGCAGGTTCTTTGGAGAACCTGACCAGCAGCAGGCCCTGCCACGCACCCGAAAAGAGGAAAGCCTCGGCTCGGGCGTGATCGTCTCGCCGGATGGTTACATCCTGACGGCCAACCACGTGGTCGAGGGAGCACAATCCGTTAAGGTCGGCCTGCCCAATGGTGAAAGGGAGATCGACGCAAAAGTCATCGGCACCGATCCTCCAACGGACATCGCGGTATTGAAAATCGAGCCGAGGAAGAATCTTGCCCCCGTGACGATTGCCGATAGCGATAAGTTGGAAGTGGGGGACATGGTCCTGGCCATCGGTAATCCCTTCGATGTAGGTCAAACCGTCACCATGGGGATTGTCAGCGGGTTGGGTCGCGGCGGATTTGGGATTACGGGGTATGAAGACTTTATCCAAACGGATGCGGCCATCAATCCAGGCAACTCCGGTGGGGCGCTGGTTGATGCCGAAGGGCGGCTCATCGGAATCAATACGGCGATTCTCAGCGGGAGTGGTGGATTTCAGGGCGTGGGTTTTGCTGTGCCCGTGAACATGGCTCGCTACGTGATGGACCGGCTGATAACGACGGGCAAGGTGCTTCGCGGCTACCTGGGAATCAACATCCAGGAGGTGACACCCGACTTGGCTACGCAATTCAATCTGCCTGAGGATAGCCGCGGGGTGCTGGTTGGGGGTGTTTCGCCCAACAGCCCGGCAGCCAAAGCAGGTGTTGAAGACGGGGATGTGATTATCGCTGTCAATGGGAAGAAGGTACGGGACCCGCGCAACCTACAGCTTGTCATAGCCCAAACCCCTCCTGAAACACGCGTCAACCTGCAGGTCCTTCGTGGTGAACCCGGACACAAGCCGATTGAAAAGAGCTTAACCGCTACCTTGGGCCAGTTGCCACAGGAGGCCATTGCTGCCATGGGTGGCAGCAGCGTCCCAAGCAAGCAAGAGCAACAAAAACAGGATGTCCTCGACGGCGTCGAGGTGACTGACATCGACGCGGCCGCGCGGCGCGAGTTGGACCTGCCCCGCTCGCTGCACGGCGCCTTGATAACAAGCGTGGCACCCGATTCGCCCTCCGCCGAGGCTGGCTTGCGCCAAGGCGATGTGATTATCGAGATCAATCGCCAACCGGTGAAAAACGCCGAGCAAGCGGTCAAACTCAGTGACAGTGTTAAGGGGAATCATGTGCTGCTGCGGGTCTGGAGCGCCGGAGCCGGTGGCGGCCCCGGTGGCACGCACTACGTGGTCGTTCAAAACGGAAAGGGACAGTAAGAATAAGAGGGGTGAGGACGCTCCACTTTTTGGAGTGCGGTGGCAAGCGAAGCGCGACGCCGCTTTGGAGTTGGGCGCGGGCGGGCAAAAGCGCGACTGCCGTTGCGCTTTGCCGGGGCACTCCATAAGAGCCTGGCAGGCGCGCATCCCAGTCAAACCTACTGGCTGAGCACAAGCGGATCGCTTCGGAACTGTTCGCTTAGTTCTGCAAAGGGGACTTGGGCCGAAAGCCAGAGAGGGTCCTGGGTAATGCCGTCCATAGATTGGACGGTGTTGTTGCAAATCAGGAACAACCCTTCGCCAAGGATCATAAAGGATTCGAATCCGGTGCCGATGCCGTGGCGGGCGAACTCGAAATCGCCGGCGTTGCCCTCCCGAGCGAGCAAGCCCGCCCGGAGCGCGCCGGCATCGGTCAGAAAATTCTTCTGAAACCCGGTTTTCCGAGGGCCGATATAGGCGTAAACGCGGCCCTTGCGTTCGCCCAGCGAGATGATGGCCCATTCGTCAAAAACGACTTTTTTGTACCGAGCGTTCATCTGCTCGGCGCATCCTTTGATTAAGCTGGTTGCCTGCTCAAGCGTCATAGAAAATTGTAAGCTGCGTCCAGAAGAGCAAGTCCAGGGCCACCAAACAAGCCAATTTCACCACTCCCCGAAACCTCGCATAACGGATTTGTTTCAGACCGTAGAATACAAGGGGGACGCTAATCAGGCGCCAAGGTCGTTGTTTCGACTCTTCAAATTCTAATGAATTTTCAGACCCAAACCGGTAGATTGCCCGGATGGACCGCGCGGCCCTGTGTCGAATTGCTCTAAAACCCGAAAGTCTCTTTGGGGGTCGGTCGCAGACCATTCATCGGACTTCTTTCGCGCTGTTCCTGATACAGTTTGGGCTGGCCTGGTGCAACCTGTGCGCCCCCTTTTCCTTCTTTAGTGGGCGCGGCTGGCCGGAGGGCTTGCTCCTGGTTTTAGGCGCCGTTACGACGCTGTGTGGCCTGGCCCGCCAGTTGCCCACACAGAATGTCCTGGCTGTAGCATTGCTGATTGCTCTGATGGGCGGGGTGGCACAAAGTCTCGGCGCTTTCACCGGCGCGCCGTTCGGCCCGCTCGCTTGCATAGATCGTTCGGAGCCGCTCCTGTTTGGCATCCTGCCCTGGTCAATCCCGCTCATATGGATTGTGGCTCTGCTCACTGGCCGAGGCGTGAGCCGGTTGATGTTTCGCCCCTGGCGCCAAAGCCGGGTCTATGGATTCTGGGTATTAGGCTGCACGGTTGTGCTGGCCGTCTTGCTGGAACTCGCACTCGATATGTATGCGAGGCAAATCAAGGAGTACGGGGTTTGGAAACCAACAGGGCTACCCGTGGACTGGTACACGACAGCCTTTGTGAACTGCCTGGGCTGGGCAGTCGCCGCCGCCATCATTCTGGTGTGCGTCACACCGTTCCTCATTAACAAACGACCGGCTGCTTCGGATGCGCCGGATTATCATCCGCTGTTGGTATGGATGCTGTTCCAGACGCTATTCGTCACCGCTGACCTCAAACAGCATCTCGGCGCCGCGGCAGCCGTTACGGTGGCCCAGAGCTTCCTTATTGCTGTTGTGGCAGTGCGCGGGCTGATTTGCGCTGAATTGTAACCTTTTCGCGCCGTTCTGCGTATCTCTTGTTGAAGTGACTGAACACAACACGGTCGTGTCGCATAGCGGAAAACATACAGCCATGAGAATGATTCCTTTGATACCAGGAAACAGGATGGCCCGAGCGAGTGCCTTTTCGAAAGCCGTTTGGGTCCTTTTCGCCGGGTCGGCTGCACTTGGGTGCTTGGCTGCTTCGGGCAGCCCATTTCAACTCAAGGACGTTGCCGCAGACCCTGCCTGGGTGGTTCATGCCGATTGCGATCGGCTCAGGCCCACAGCCATCGGCCAGTTCATCCTTTCCCAAGTGGAACAGCCGGATGCACAGGCTAAATTGGCCGCATTCCAATCGATTTTCAGCTTCGATCTGCGCACCCAATTGCACGGGCTGACACTTTACTCGTCCAGCGGTGAGCCGGCAGATGGAATCCTGCTCGTCTATGCAGATTTCGACGCCGAACGGCTGACGACCCTGGCCAAGGCGGCTAAGCAGTCTGAGAGCACGACCTACAAGCGCCACGTCATTTACAACTGGATTGATGAGAACAAGGAAAAGAAGGAGGGCGGAGAGCCTCGTATTTACGCCTCGCTCCAGGGGCGCCGGATTGTCTTTGGCCGCCGAGAGGAGTCTGTTGCCAAAGCGCTGGATGTTCTTGATGGACGAACTGCCAATATGTCGGCCAGAACTGCCTTTGCCCAATTGGGGGCCGCCGATGATGACAGTTTTCTCGAAGCGGGCGCCCGCAAGCTGGACTTCGCCAATGCGGACCCGAGCGCAGCCGTTCTCAAGCTTTCCAAGGTAGTCGTGCTGCAGCTCGGGCAAAACCAGGGCCAGGTCAATGGGATGCTCAGCCTCGAAGCCAATAACGAGCAAGTCGCCGGCCAGATGGAAGCTATCGGCCAGGGCCTCATCGCGTTGTTGAAATTGCAGCAAAATAAGCCTGAATCGGCCAAACTCGCCAACGCCCTCTCGCTCAAACAGGAGGGCAACCGTGTCATCCTGCATCTGAGGCTGCCAGCGGCCGATACTGTCGAAATCATTAAGGCTGATGCCGAGCGAAAGGCGGCTAAGAAGAAAGCCCGAGAGAACGAGCAAAAATAAACTCGATGACCAGCAGCCAAAGTCATGTAATGTGAACTGCGATGGACCCCGCCCCTGATTCGCTATCCGACCAGGACCTTGCTCGCCAAACCCGGTCGGGCTCACTGGAGGCTTTTGAGGAGCTGGTCTTGCGGTACGAGAACCGGGTTTTTGCTTTTGTCAGCCGTTTGTGCGGCGATGCCATGGCGGCCCGCGAGATCACTCAGGATACCTTCCTGAAGGCCTTCCAGGCCATTGCCCGATATGACGACCGCCGCTCCTTTGCCGCGTGGCTCTTCACAATCGCCCGGCGCAAATCCATCGACCACCATCGCGCTGCCTGGCCGAGTGCCGATGAATCGCTGCCCGAGTTGGCGGACTTAAAGGACCCCGCCGAATTGATGGCTCGCCGCGAGGAGGTTGAAGCGTTGTGGGACCTGGCCCGGCGCGGACTGTCCACGGCGCAATTCCAGGCTCTTTGGTTGAGATACGCGGCAGATTTGAGCATCGCGGAAATTGCGCAAGTTCTTCGAAAGACCCGCACGCATGTGAAAGTGCTCCTGTTTCGCGCGCGCCAGGGCCTGTCGCGCCAAGGGGATATTCGGACCCTGCTTGATACGTACTGGGCCTCACAACCCGCCGGTCCCCGGCCCAATCCCTGCCCACAACTGGACGGCGTTGGACAGCGCCCCGGCGTTTGCGGTCGCGATAGCGAATCAGGGCCGCTTTGGCTCTGTTCTTCTGCGAACTTTAGAACGGATTTAAAGCCTTAGCCCATGAAACGATTCCTGGCAAAATTCAAAATCTCGAATGCTTTGGATTCCGGCAAACCGTTGCCGCCTTCTCTCCAAGAGCAAATCGCCCGCAGCCCCGACCTGCGCGATTTTGTGCAAAGCGCATCAAGACTGGGCCGCGCCCTCGAAATGGCACGGCCACGGCTGGATGCTGCGCCATCGCTGCATGCTTCTATTATGCGGGCCGTGGGCGCTGCCGCTCGCGCACAACCGCCGGAACTCAAATCCATCGCATGGACCTCGTCGATGGCATTGGCCGGGACACTGGCGGTGTTGCTGGCCGGGTTTTGGCTGATTCATCCTGCTGCGCCCCGGGCTGCAGCGACCCTGCAGCCGATGACAGAGGCCTGGGATGCCGGCGGGCAAATGGCCCAAAACGCGCCCTCCCTGATGCTGGAACCGCTTTCCGATGAATGGCAGCGGCTCAATCAAGACGCCAATCGAACAGCGCGGTGCCTGCTGTCCAGTCTGCCTTGATGGCCTGGGTCAGAGCAGTGCCAAACCTTTGCAGGAGACGACGTAAGGAGTCTCTAATCAAGAGTGTGCGCTGGCCGCGTTTGCTTTCTGGAAATTGCTGATCAGACTCCTTACGTCGTCTCCTGCATTCAGCAGCGGCGGCTTGTTGCTTTTACCTTTCACTTAGGCTTGACATCCAGGGGTCCTCTTTTGTTACTCTTGGCTTGGTTGGGTGTCCGGTCGTTTTCTTCAGCGGGATTCCCCATCCCCACCTCCTTGGCGGCCGGGCACCCGTCCCTAACGCGGAGAGCCAAGCGAATCGACCTCCAGACAAGATTCCGGATGCCAGGAACTTTGCCGTTGACAGCAGCCCATCCTGCCGGAGTATCCTCCGGCCAATGCTTGGCACCTCACTGGCAACAGGCAGCTTGACCAAACGTCAGCACGATGACCGCCAAAACCCGTTGGCTGCGTCGTCAGGCCAAAGCCGAATGCTGGACCCCCGCCTGTTTGGTTTAATGACAGTAGCAATAACCCACGTATGAACGATCAAACGACACCCACGGCTGGCCCGCTTCCAGCCTACATCACCAGCGCCAAACCCAATCCGCCCGGTAATCGGGCGCCCTGGTACAAGAATACCGCCCCGACGTATGCCGGGATTTTCCTTTGGTTTGTCTTCTGGCAAGGGGCAACCACGACCCAGGCAGGCTTTCTGGGTGGCACACTTGCTCAAGGTGTGGGAGTGGCTCTGCTGGGCTTGCTCCTCTCAGCCGTTATCTGCCATTTTCTCTTCTATCTCGTGCCCGGTTTGTTTGGAATGAAGACGGGCCTGCCGCTCTACATCGTGGGAACCTCGACCTTTGGTGCCCAAGGCGGTTTCATCATGCCAGGTTTTCTCATGGGTGTATTGCAATTCGGCTGGTTGGGGGTGAATATTTACTTCTCGTCAATGGCGCTGAGCGCGGTGCTTCCAGTTAGCGCCAAGGTCCTCATGGTGATTTGGGGCATTCTGGCTGCGTTCGTGGGTCTGAAAGGAATCCAGTACGTGGCCAAAGTGGCGACCTACCTGCCGCTAATTCCGTTGCTGACGTTGCTGTGGCTCTTTGCCAAGACCGCAGGAAGCGTAGGCAGCTTTGATCCCAGCAAGCTGATCGATGCCCAGAAAACGTTCGCCCTGACTGCCCCTGCTCCGCTCGCGGCAGGTGGTGTCATTGCGGCCATTCTAACTTATGTCGTCGGGTTCTTCGCCACTGCCGGCGCCGCAGGCGTGGATTTTGGCACCAACAGCCGCGACAAAAGCGACGTGAGCATGGGCGGGTTGTTCGGCATAGCTTTGGCTATCCTGGTGACTGCCGGACTTTCAATCCTGGTGGTGGCGGGTGTCTATGGCTCGCCGGACCTGAGTGCCAAAGCTATCGCAGCCGGCACAGAGCAAAAGGGCTTTATCCTCGATTCGTTTAACTTAATCCCTGTGGTTTTGGGGAAGGATGTGGCCAGGTGGGTCATGTTCCTATTGGCGTTGGCCGCGTTTCCGCCGGCCTGTTTCTCGTCGTTTATCGCTGCTAACAGCTTCAAGACGACATTGCCGCAGGTGAATCCATTTCTCTCGGTAGGTATCGGGGCAGCCGTCAGCATCATCCTGGCTGTCACGGGCAAGGCCGGTGAGGTCATCCCCGTGTTTGTCATTATCGGCGCCTCTTTCGGCCCGATCTGCGGCGCCATGCTGGTCGATTATTTACTCTCAAAAGGGAAATGGACGGGCCCGCGCGCCGGATTCAACCCGGCGGGATGGATTTCCTGGGCGCTGGGTTTCCTGGTTGGAATCCTGCCAAACCTCCACGACTGGAAACCCGAGACATTCCCCGATGTCCCGGCGGCTCCCGTGCTGGCGTTTGTCGTCGGGGCCATTCTCTATTTCCTCTGTGCCAAGATGGGGTTGCAGTCACAGGTGATCCCGCTCTCAGCCCAGGTCTCTGAGCCAGCCAAGCCGGTGACGGCCTCGGCGAAATGAGCTCGCACTAGCGCTGCGATCACCGCATAAAGGGCTGGGGCTTTATGCAGAATCTGGTCGAAGATTTTCTCCAGCATCTCCGGCACGAGCGCGGCAAGGCCGAGCATACGCAGAGAACCTATGCCGCGCTTCTGAACAAGTTCCTCGTTTGGGCAAGCGTCCAGGGGCTCAAAAGCTGGGATGCTGTCGAACTGCGGCACCTGATGAGCTTTCTCCAACACGAGCGAGAGCGCACGGTGGATGGCAAGGAGTCTCCACGCCGGCTCAGCAGCGAGAGTGTTTACCTCGAGATAGCCGCCCTCCGCGCGTTTTATCGGTTCGCGGAGAGAGAATCTCTTTTGCCGGCGAACCTGGCCGAGAACCTGTCTTTGCCGCGGCGCTGGAAACGATTGCCCAAAGCCCTCAATGGGCGCGACATCGAGAGGCTTCTCCGGCCCGAGACGCCGGAGACTCCGCAGAGCCTGTGCGATCAGGCGATTCTCGAACTGGCTTATGCATCCGGGCTGCGCCTGGCGGAGTTGCGCGGGTTGCGACTGGAACAGCTCCACCTGGATGCCGGATTCATTAACGTGATTGGCAAAGGCAATAAGGAACGCGTAGTGCCTGTGGGCCGCACGGCCGTGGCGGCGCTGCAACGTTTCCTTCAATCGGGCCGTCCCCAACTGGTTACTGCTCGCTCACCGGCGGCCGTCTTCCTGACCAAACGCGGCACCCCCTTCGCCCAAGTGACTCTGTGGCTGCGCATCAAGCAGCGAGCCCGCCGCGCCGGTATCTCGAAGAACGTCACGCCGCACATGTTGCGCCATAGCTTTGCAACCCACCTCTTGGAGAACGGGGCCGACCTGCGCGTCATCCAGGAACTGCTGGGCCATTCCAACATCAGCACCACCGAAGTCTATACGCACGTTGCCGGCAACCGCTTGCGCGAAGTCCACCGGAAGTTTCATCCCAGGGCGTGAGGCGGGTGCAGGTTGGCGGCGGCGACACGACCCTGCCAAGTTGGCGAGTCAATTCGATGGCTTGAAGGCTGGAAACTCTCGCGGGAGTAGCGTAGGGGAGCTATGATAAAGCATGAGGAAAAAACGAGCACTGCTACTGCTCGCTTTGCCTCTCATGGTTCTCGGGCTTTCCCTATGGCACACCCTGCAGCCCAAGAAAGTGACCTATCAAGGCAGGCCACTCAGCGCTTGGCTCAAGGACATGGAAGGTTGGAGCGGTGATACGAACGACCCGGCGTTCGTGGCGTTTCGTGCAATGGGGACCAATGCAATTCCTGTCCTCTTAGGGATCATGAAGTCCGGAGGCCCCCCTTTGCAGAGGACGATTCTGGAAATCAACCGTAAACAGTCCCTCGTCAATCTCCCGTTTGGAAACCCGTGGTATCAGACTATGGCAGCTTCTCGCGCTCTTTATGCAATGGGACCCAAAGCCAAGCCAGCTTTACCCGTGCTCAAAAACCTGCTCTTCCACACGAACGCTTTGGTCACTAGCGCAATAGCGCTGGCGGGGATCGGTTCAGATGCGGTCCCGGTGCTGTTGGCGGCGCTTACAAACCAGTGCTACCGGATTCGGGATTCAGCCGCCTTGGGGCTTGGGTTGGAACAGGAGGACTTCGATGTGGTTGTGCCCGCGTTGATCGGGAGTCTGAGCGACAATAACAGGATAGTTCAGGATAATGCTGTAATTGCGTTGGGAGAGCTTCATGCCAAGCCAGAACTTGCGGTGCCAGCCTTAATGAATGATTTTTCGAGCAATGATGCGCTACATCGCAGCTTGGTGTTAATTTCCCTCGGCCAATTTGGGGTCAAGGGCAGAGCTTCCCTCCCGGTTGTCACGGCGGCCTTAAAGGATCCGGATCAAGACGTGCGCACAGCGGCATCTGCAACCCTTAAGCAAATCGACGCGGCATTCCCTTCTGATGCGGGTTCGAAGTAATCTGTCGCCACCGCGGCAGCCGACTTCATTTGGTCTTCAAAAGTCCCGCGCGAAACCTGGAAATTGCTCTCCTGGTTTGTTTTATCCTGGACGATTGGCTAGCCCCGATGCGTCGAAGGCTCCCGGCGGTCTGAGGCCTTTGGTTTGACTTTTGACGCTGATGCACGAAATTTTGTGCCGCCATGAGCAAGACCCTCTTCGAGAAGATTATCGCCCGCGAAATCCCGGCGGCTATTGTTTATGAAGACGACTTAGTGCTGGCGTTTCGCGACATCAAGCCCCAGGCCCCGACGCACGTCCTGGTTATCCCGAAAAAGCCGATCCCCCGGATTGCGGAGGCCAAACCGGAAGACCAACCGGTCTTGGGCTATCTCCTGCTCAAAGCAGCGGAGGTCGCCGACAAGCTTGGTCTGACGAAGGACGGGTTTCGGTTGGTGTTTAACAACGGACCGGCTGCCGGTGAGGCGGTGCCTCATTTGCATTGTCACATTATTGGCGGGCGGCAATTAGGATGGCCGCCAGGCTGAGCCTTGACTACACGCTGCTTTTTGCCATGAGCCGGGCAAGGAGCAGGGCCATCTCCATGGCCTGCTCGTAATTCAAACGCGGATCAAGCTGGGTGCGATAATTGCGGACCAGGTCAGCCTCGGTGACACCGCTGGCGCCGCCGAGGCACTCCGTGACGTTGTCCCCGGTCAGCTCAAAATGCACGCCGCCAAGCTGCGTGCCGCATGCTTTGAGAATCCGGAAGGACTGCTCCAATTCGCTGAGGATTCTCTCGAAACGCCGGGTTTTAATTCCGGACTGGGTGGTCTCGGTGTTGCCGTGCATGGGGTCGCAACACCAGAGCACCTGTTTGCCCTGGCGCAGCGCCGCCTCAGCCAGGGGCGGAAGGCAGCGCTCGACGTGCTCGGCGCCAAACCGATGAATTAACGTCAGCCGGCCCGGCTCGTTCTGCGGATTTAATACCTCTGCCAACTGCAACATCTCGGCTGCAGTTATAGACGGCCCGATTTTCACACCGATCGGATTGGAAATCCCTCGAAAATATTCGATGTGGGCGCCTTCGAGGCTGCGGGTGCGTTCGCCGACCCAGGGGAAATGGGTCGAGAGATTATACCAACCGGTTCGGCGGGGCACCTGGCGGGTTTGGGCTTGTTCGTAGGCCAGGTGCAAGCCCTCATGGCTGGTAAAAAAATCGACGCGGTTGATGTCGGCCAGGACATACCCGGTAAGGGTCTCCATGAACCGCAGCGAATCGCCAATGGTCTCGACCATCCGCGTGTATTCAGCCGCATGAGGTGAGTTGGCCACAAAGCCCAATTCCCAATATTCCGGGTGATGCAGGTCCGCGAAACCGCCCTCAATGAGCGCGCGAATGAAGTTCACCGTCAGCCCGGCCCGCTCATACGCCCGCAGCAACAACTCAGGATCAGCCGCCCGCTCGTTTGCCGTGAACCCGGCCCGGTTAATCATGTCTCCGCGATAGCTCGGCAGGGCTACCCCGGAGCGCGTCTCGGTCTCAGCGGAACGCGGCTTCGCATACTGTCCCGCAAAACGACCCAGGCGAATCACGCGTTTTTTGCCTCCCTGCACCAGAACCAGGCTCATCTGCAGCAGGATTTTTAGCTTGCTCGCTATAGCCCCCGATTCGCAGTCCAGGAAGTTCTCCGAACAATCTCCGCCCTGGAGCAGAAAACGCTCTCCGTGCGCAGCCTCGGCCAGTTGGTGCTTCAAATTCTCGATCTCCCAACTGCTCACCAGGGGCGGCAGCCTCGAAAGCTGCGCCAAGACGCGCTCCAAGGCGGCCAGGTCGGGATAGACCGGCTGCTGCGCCGCCGGCTTGCTCCGCCAGCACTGGGGCGTCCACGCCTGAGGGCCGCTTGGGTTTTCCCTTTCTATCTGCATTTCGAGCACAGGAGGGTTAACGATTAGGGAAAGAAAGTAAAGCTCGCGGCCCACAACGGGCACACACAAGTGCAGGGCCAATGACAAGGTCAGTTCCAAATCTTTGTAGGCACGGAATCGCCGATTGGCAATCGGTCGTACCGCGACTGCTGGTTCCAATTTGCCTATCTCCTCCGGTTGTAATCCTCTCGTCCGTATTTTGTGCTGGCCAGCTCTGCGGCGCGTTGGAGCAGCCGCTCGTCCGGCTCCAAGAGGCTCCATTGGATAGCGAATCGGTCTTCACCTGCGCGCTGCATGGCCTGGCGCCATCCGGCCCGGTTCAAAGGCAGAGCCGAGGGTTGAAACGAGCCCTGAATGAGCAAGCCATCCCGCCGGCGGCGTTGGGCTGCTCCGGCTATTTTGCGGCCATTCCAAAGAAGATCAAATTGCTCGTACCCGATGAAGCATTGGCCTGGGCTCTCCTTTTTGCTGGAGGGGGCGAGTTGAGTCGCCACATCAAGGCGGGCCAGGGCATTTTTAATCCATTCATGGACGCTGCGATAGCTTTCGACGGCAGGCAAACCATACCAGGCATGATTGGGAGGAAACAGAAGGCTATAAGTCCAGTCTGCATCATGGGGAACGATTCCGCCTGCGGTGGGCCGTCGCACCAGCGGGCGAAGGGGTGTGAATTGTTCGACTTCGACGTACCTTTGGAAATAACCAAACGATGCGACCGGTTCGCTCCAGGAGTAGAAGCGGAGCACCGGAATTCCCAGGCGCGGCATGGCTTCAAGGAGGGCCTCGTCGAGCGCCATGTTGAAGGCGAAATGGCTGGCACCTGATTCAAGCAAAAACCAGCGCTCCGCCTTCATGCGAGCGCTGCCGCCGGCCTGCGCGCTCCAATTCTCGGGCAAAGCGTTTTGATTTCGCACCCGGAGCAATCCGGGTTGCGCGCATAGCAACGGCGCCGGCCATGCCAAATCAGCAAATGGCTGAATAGCGCCCAGAGGTCCTGCGGGACCAGGGCCATCAGGGTTTGCTCGATTTTCTCCGGACCGTCATCTCCGGTGAGGCCCAGCCGTTGGGAGAGCCGTGCCACATGAGTATCGACTACCACCCCGCAGTTGATCCCGAACGCATTGCCTAAAACCACATTGGCTGTTTTGCGCCCCACTCCGCCCAAAGCGGTCAGGTCCTCCATCGTTCGGGGCACGCGCCCGCCATGCCGCTCGACCAGGGCCTGGCAGGCGGTTTTGATGCTTTTGGCTTTGTTGCGAAAAAAGCCGGTTGTTTTGATAGCCTCCTGAAGGTCGGCCGTTGAGGCGCGAGCGAAATCGGCTGCGGACCGGTACTTCGCGAAGAGGGTTGGTGTCACGAGATTGACCCGTTTATCCGTGCATTGGGCCGAGAGAATCGTGGCGATCAGCAATTCGAGCGGGTTGGAATGATTCAGTTCACAATGCGCCTCGGGGTAAGCCGCTTTAAGGCCCGCAACGATCTTTTTGACCCGCTCGATTTTGGCTTGTTTGGATTCCCGTGGCATACAGACAACGGTTCAGCAGCAGTTATTTTGCGGGAATGGTGGGCGGGGTATTGGTTTGAGGCGCGGCATAAGCCGGGGCAGTGGTTCCGAAAACCGAAGTGCTTTTGGCCCGAGCAGGCAGGAGCCTGTCACAACCGCCCAGCCAATAGGCCAACGCCCCCAGCAGCACCACTGCGCACGAAAGATAAAATCCCCAGGGCCGCTTTTTTTCTGCGAATGGATCGACCAGGTCGCGTTTGGCGTCTGGAGGGAGGGCAGCCACACGCGTTAGCGAAGCGCCAAAAGGCACGTTGATCTTTGCTTTGGCGTTTACGGCCCAGCCGTTGGCATCCAGGATTGGACCCAGATTGCGCTTATGCAGCTTGAGCCAGGCCAGGAGCATGGATGGCCCTGAAATAATCAGGATAATGGCAATCACACCCAGAGGCATCAACCAGCCCAAATTCAGAAAGCCACTGAAAATGCCTCCAATCATGCCGCCGATTCCGGCCGCCCCAACACCCATTGCTGCCACCAGGCCGGGGTCTATTTTCCTCTGGACAGAGGCATCGGCGGTTGTTGCCGGGTTTGCCGCGTGCTCAATTTTTGCGGCGGCCTGGGCCAACTTGGCCGCCGCCGTCTGGTCGGCATTGGCCGCGCGCTTGGCAATCTGTTCCTGGACCATGCGCGCCGCTTTTTTATACGGAGCCCAAAAGGCCTGCCGGATGCTGATTGGGTTATCGACGATCTTGCTGATCGTTGCGTCCCAATCACGGCCCTTGCGATCGTAGAAGATGCCGTTGCGCCCAACCATGAGGTTGTCGGAATCCCCGTCGCTAAAGGCAGCAACGATCTGGGTCTGTTCGCTCGTCCCTTTGCGAGCGCAATCGCAATACGCCAGATAAGTGCCCGACAGGCCGGCCATGACGGCATGTTTGGCGGGATCCGACACCGTGATGCACAAATCACAGCTTCGCTGATCCAGAAAGAGCGTGCCGGCCTGAAAGATGGCCTTGTCCTTGCGACTGTAAAAATCGCGGAATGAAACGAAATTATTTACCAACCGGTACAGGTCCCGGTAGTAACGGATGAGCCGCTCAACGGAATTAATAGCAGTGGCTTCCGGTTCAAGGGCCTTGTCGCGCGCGATGAGCCCGTTAATGCTGTCCCTGCTTTTGCCGGCGAGCACCGCTCGGACACGCTCAAGGCCGAGTTTCTCGACACCGGCGCCTGCTTTGGCGGCCAGCCAACGTTGGTATCCATCGAATTTCTGTGAGATGGCTGCCCAGTCATTTTGGGTAATGAAACCATTGCCATTGAGCAGCGGCTTGACCACCGCGGCATCGAATTGGCCAACCAGGTCCGCCCAGGCTGGGTTCAAGCCTTCTTTGAGCGGCAGCGGCTTGCCCGGGGCGGCTTGCGCCAGCGGAAAGCCCGCTATTTCCCCCCACGCGGCGCTTAGGTCTTTGACCCCAAGGGCCACGTAATCCTTCTCTTCCCGGTTTAAGCCATTCAGCGCCCGTGGGTCAAAAGCGGCCAATCGGCACCGGATGAAATAATCCTCGACCTTCGCCTTGATCGCCAGGAAGGTCGCAGCGGCGGTGGCGGTTGCTCCGTCCAACGGCAGGATGGCTGGGGTTGTTTCAGCCTGCTTCCACCAATCTGAATAGGCCTGGGCTTCGGCAAAAAATTGATCGGCCTTGGCCTGGTCGATGCCTGGGCGGCCACTGCGATCCGTTTCTGCTCCAAAACAGGTGATAATGTCATTGATAACGGACCCGGTCTCGATGTCCTCTGCGGATTCCGCTGGAATAATGCCGTCGCCATTGAATTTGGTTTGGACAAAGATTTTCGCCGTATCGGCGGTGTCCTCCAACGTGATCGAGGTTGCATCGCTTTTGCCCAGATTACCCAGGATATGCCTGGCCGAGGCCAGGAGTTGCTTGCCTTCGGGCGTTGTGTTGTTAATCACATCGAGGGGCAGCTCGCCTGCGCCCCGGAGCAAATCGTTGGGGTTTTTGAGACATCGCCCGGCCCATTTCACCGCCGCAATGAGTTCCGGAGGCCGGATTCGGCCATCGTTGTCGCTATCGATTAATGCAAGGGTTTTGGAATCGAACTCCAATCCAGTAGTCGGGCAGGCCAGCGCTACCCAGAGCTTCTGATCGAGTTGATCGAGCGCCATTAGGTCCGCGCCGCTGTCCAGACGGACCTGGTCAAAGCCCCCCGCGCGGAAGAATTTCCAGACGTGTTTAGCCTCGGTTGCCATATGTTGCCGGACGCTTAATCCAGCGCAAAAACGGTAGCAAACCTAAAGGCAGAGGAAAGCTTCAAGTTCAGAACCTTGGAACCGGCTCTGGGCCGCGCGAAGCGCTTAGACCATCTCGGCCTCTTCGATTTCCTGCGCGACTGGGCTTGAGGCGGGCGGCTCGGCCACCTCCGGGTACTCGAAGACCTTGCCTTCGTAATTGCGGATGACAACCCGCCGGGCGTTCCGGCTGAGGATGTACTCAGGATTGAGGGGCACCTTCCCACCGCCACCGGGTGCGTCGATGACGAATTGCGGCACCGCATAACCGGTCGTATGCCCCCGAAGCTGTTCCATGATCTCCAAGCCCTTCTGCACGCCGGCGCGCAAATGCGAGGAACCCGCAATGAGGTCGCATTGGTAGATGTAGTAGGGCTTCACACGGCACATGAGCAGTTTCTGCACGTGCGCCTTCATCACCAGCGGGTCGTCATTGACGTTTCGCAGCAGAACCGATTGGTTGCCCAGCGGAATGCCCGCGTCGGCAAGCCGTTCCAGGGCAACCCGCGCCTCAGTCGTCAATTCCCGAGGGTGATTGGAATGGATGCTGATAAAGAGCGGGTGGTATTTCTTCAATGTCGCGCAGAGCTCCGGCGTAATCCGTTGCGGCAGGAAGATGGGAATTCGCGTGCCCAGACGCAGGAATTCCACATGCGGGATGGCCCGCAGACGGTCCAGAAGAAACTCCAGTTTTTCGTCGCTGAACAGCAGCGGGTCCCCGCCGCTGAGCAGGACGTCGCGAATAGCGGGCGAGCGCCGGATATAATCAATCTGCCTGTCAAACTCGGGGTGAAAATCATATCCACTGGCGTTGCTGACCAGCCGCGAGCGCGTGCAGTAGCGGCAGTAGGAAGCGCACCGGTCGGTGACGAGGAACAGCACCCTGTCGGGATACCGATGCACCAGGCCAGGCACTGGCGAGTGCGCATCTTCCCCGCACGGGTCGCTCATCTCCCACGAAGCGGTATGGGTTTCCTCGATGCGCGGGATGACCTGCGAGCGGATGGGGCACTGTTCGTCCGTTGCGTCGATAAGGTTAAAGAAGTAGGGCGTAATGGCCATCGCCAGCTTCTGATTGGCCAAAGCCGTGCCCGCGTACTCTTCGGGCGTTAAGGTCGGCATCAGCCGCTGGAGTTGCTCGACTGTTGTAACCCGGTGCTTAAGCTGCCAGCGCCAGTCATTCCAGTCCGCTTCCGCAACATCGCTCCAAAATCCTCGTCCCGCTGGTTGAAAATTCTTTAGGGTCTCCAGCCGCTCGTGTGATGGCGGTTCCTCGCTGTTTTCCGCTGAAGTATCGTTGTGCATTTTTCCCCGAAAACAATTAGCGCACTATAGGGTTGAACAAAACAGTGTCAAGGCGAGCGCCTGATATGACTGTCTGCGATTAACGCAATAACCTGCGCAACAAGTTGTTGTGATGATGATAAACGTTTTGGGGGCTTCTACCCGTCAGGTGTAATAGTGGCGCCGCAATTGAAATTGGAGCGCAAACGCCTCGGGCGCATCCGACGCCGCCCAAGGCTTCGGCACGAGCGCATGGACGGCTCGCTTTTTGGAGTGCGGCGGCAAGCGTAGCGCGACGCCGCTTTGGGGTTGGCCTGCGTACAGGCAAAAGCGCCGTCGTCGCTGCGCTTTGCCGCCGCACTCCATGAGCTGACTCATACTTGTGGCAGGGGCGTGCTCGCCAGAGACCAATTGCCTTAGATTCCGGCTCAGGGCCTCGCCTCGCCTCGCGAATTGGCCTGAATTGCCGGGTAAGAGAATCTTTCGGGGCGCAAGTTGGAACGTTTTGCGTCCAAATCATCCAGTTGCCGGATGGTTTCCTGAGCGATTTGCCGGCGGGCTGCCTTTCTTCTGAAAGGAAGGGTGAAGCCCGGTTGCTCGGTTTTCTGGAGATAGGCCACCAGCACCCGTTGATAATCGTCCACCAGCGGCACTAGCTCCCGCGCCAGCCGTGGCCGGGTTAATTCCAAGGCCCGAATACGGACGGCCAGGAGCTGCTTTTGCCGCTCGGGTGCTGCTTGCTCAATGATTGTTTGGAGCCGGACATCGATGTGCAGCGGCAGATCGTTTGTGGAAGCCCGCACTTCTATGGGCGAACGAATTATCTCGTCCAGTTTCTGCCAACTCTCGTCCATCGGCCAGGTTTGGGCCAGTTCGCGTCCAGTGAAATGCACCAGGTGGAGGGTCCACCATTTTTCCACATCCAAAGGCCGTTGGAACCAGGGATTGAAGGCGTGGAGGAATGCGAACTGCCAGTTGTAATGGCTGGGCAATTCGGCCAGCATAGCCCGCAAACAGGCCTTGCCGTCGGGCAACCGCAGCAGCTCGTTCAGAAATAATTGCGCGCTGCTGCAGTATCGTTCCGCCCCGGCGCCGCTGGCCTGCTCGGGCGAGGGCCAGCTCAATTCCTGAAAGCTTAACAGAGGTCCGGAGCGCAATTCGTCATGAGCCCGTGTGAGGGGGTCCTTGCGCGTGGCATCTACAAAGGTCGATGCCAGGCTCATCCCCCCGGGACGCGCCCGGGGCGGCTGCAGAATAATTTCCGACTCAGCCGAGAGACGCAGTTGCCGGGCCATTCCTTCTGTGAGCCAAAGTGGGATTTCCGCCGAGTGCTGCTCCGCGCGGCGATTGGCCATCTCGAGTAAAAGGGCCTGCACCACACCCCGCACACACCTCGAACGCTCGACCACATTCGGCAAGTCCAGCCGGTACTGCCAGCCGTCCCGGAACTTTTCGGAAGTGATTGTCACCGGGTCCTGCGCCGAGCGGGCGGGGTAAATGGCTAGAAATATCCTGCCCCGCCAGGGGTCGGTCGCCCCGAGTTCACGCCACAGGTTCCGCTTAATCCGCTCGCACGAAATGGCCAGGAGTGTCGGCTCCAGGCGGACGAAGTTGGTATCGGATTCCAGTCCCGCAGCTCCGATGGAAGAGGGGATTGCCAATTCCTGAATCAAAAACTGGCCCGAGGCGCTCCAGGCCGAAAGGGCCTGTGGCAGCCCTTGGCTTGGCGCGCCGGTGAACTGAACCAGGGCGTAAAGCCCCCAAGCGCAAAGGCTGCGCAGCAACGCGGCGTTTGGCGCGCGCATCCGGCCAGTGGGAAAGGGCATCAGGACTTTGCTGGTGATGGTTTGGGCGCGGAACTATCGGTCTTGGGCGCAGCCGGTTTGGAGTCGCCGCCGCTGGCGGCCGGTTTTGTCTTTGTGAGCGCAGTCGCTGAATCTTTCTTGGCCGCTTCTTTGTATTTTTCGCTCCGGTAATCTGTGATGTAAAAACCGCTCCCTTTGAACAACAGCCCCCCGCCCCCGCTAATGGCACGGCGGACTTTGCCTTTGCCCCACCTTTTTTGGGCGCAGGCATCCTTTGGGCACTCAGTCAATGCCGGCGCGGAAATGGATTGAACCTTCTCGAACTGGTGTCCGCACTTTTCACAGATATACTCATACGTCGGCATAGCCCGTAATGTAATAGTCATCCCGACGCCCCAGGTCAAGGCGGATAGGTCCATCCGCATCACGATAAAAACGAGCACTCAGTTCGGCGCTGCCGAGTAATTAAACGGCTCAAGCTGGCACGAGCTGCGCAATGACCCCGCCAAAGTAAACAACCGCGGCTCCTCCCGAAAACCAAACACCCGGCAAAGCTGGTAATGTTCCCGGCGCTCGTCAGAAAACTCCACCTCGTTCCGCGAGGCGAAGAAAGGCGTGAGCTCCCCGAAACGAGTGGTCTTCACCTCAATCAACCGTTCTCTGCCACCCACCTCAAACGACCGGACGATCTCCTCCAATGCGCCCAGACGCAGCCGCAACTGCGACCCGCCGCCAGGCAACTCCTCCACCACCTGGCTCGGGTGCCATCGCCGCCCGCGCAGAATGTCCGTCAACCAGGCGTCCATTTGGACCACCACCTGGAAATCCCCCTTGCCGGCCATCACCCCGATGCTGCTCTCCAAATGCTTGCGCGCGTCAAAATCCTTGGGCCGCTCGAATCGTTCCTCGCCCATGACCGCCTCGCGCATCCGGCCCAGCACGAAAGTCCGCACGTCGCGGCGCATCGGGTCGTAGGCCAGCAGGTACCACCGCCCGCCGTACTCCAGCACGTGGTACGGCTGCACCCGCCGCCGCTCGGGCTTCTTCTCCCCCGGCTTTCGGTAGTCGAACCGCAGCCACCGCCGCTCCCGCACCGCCCGGGTGACCAGATCGAACAGCTTGGCGTCGGCCTCGTCCGGCGCCGAGGGCCGGAACGACAGCACTGCGCCAAGGTCTTCCAGCGTGAACAGCTCCTCGTTGTCCAATTGACCGGCCATCCGCCGGAAGAACCGCTCCAACCGCGGCTCCAACGGCGTGCCCCGGTAATGCTCGATGGCCTGGTGCATCACATAGAGCTCGAACATCTCTCGCTCGGTCACAGAGATTCGGTTGAAGTAGTCAATAAACTCGGCCTTCGCTGAAACAGTGAACGGAAACGCATCCCAGTTGTAAGAGGCGGCAGGAATCGTGCCGGCGGCCACCAGTCCTTCAACCTTCGGCTTGTCCACAAAGTTATCCACCACCTTCCGCAGATAAGTCTGCACGTCAGCCGTCGCCAGGTTCTTAAGCTCAAAGATGTTGTCCCCAAGCCTGTTCCTGATCTGCGCCTCGAAGACCACCCGAGGCAAATCGCCGGTCCGTCGGGCGCTGATGGTATAGATGAACCCGAAACTCCTGTTCTCGTCTGCAAACACAAGCCTGTTCACCGTCAGCCAGTGCTGCTCAGTCGCCATGTCCTGGCTCACGTCCTCCAGCTTCGCTGCCTCGTCCGCCACGAACAACAGCCGCCGCCCCTGACCGCTCTGTGCATCTCGCCCAGCGCCTTCAGAACGTCAAAAAGGTCTTGGCTCTGGTTGAGAGGGTCCGATAGGCCCGAGCCGGTTCCGGCCTTCCCAACGTTCTTGCCCTTCAGGTACTCGAACGCCCTCAACACGTCCGGTGGCGGCGAGCTTCCCGGAGCCGCCAAGAGCAGCTTCGAAAACGCCTCTGCCACCTGGCTGGAAACCCCCGCGTCCCGCAAGGCCAGCGTAACGTTGGGCTTCACCCCCCGGTAGTCGTTTATCAACTGAATGATGGTTTCCAGCCCAAGCTTGTTTAGGAACGGCCGCACGACCTCGTCGAAGCGCGACACCTTGGTCAGGTCGCCAATCTCGATGATGAGCGGCGTCACCGGGTAATCGGCTTCCTTCTGCTTCAGCCAATACTGTATGTGGTAAAGCAAATGTGTCTTCCCGACACCCCAGTCACCGTAAACCAGCATCTTGACCGGCTCGCCCTTGGCGAATGTCGCCTCGATGCTGGCCAAAATCTCCCCGTTGAGCACCTGGTCATGGCAGAATATCAGTTCAGCGTCCTCGGGAATTCGGGGGAGGAAGCTGCTCCTCCCGTTCTTCATGCAGAACCAGTCTTCTAATGTAAGCGGCATAGGTCTCCTTTACGGCTTTTCTATCAGTTCAGCGTCATCCTCGGCGGCCAGGTCTCTGGCATACTCTGCCAGCCGGGTAATAATCGCGGCGACGTCATCCTCGCGACTCTCCACCGTTGTTCGAAATTCAATTGCCAGCTCTCGATTCTCGTTGTCCGCACGCCCGGTAAGATTCGGCGACCCGAACACCGCACACCGGAAACCGTCACACTCGGCCAGGTACAGCTTGCTGTGCAGGGTGGGGCAGTAGTACAGAGTCGGCCGGAAATTCTCCCACATGATACGCACCGCCTCGTAATGCCAGTCGGTCACCGGCTTCCGAGTCACGACGTTGACGAGGCAGTCAGAGCGCCGCAGGGCCTCGACCAAGTGCGCTATCGGGTCACTGCCAGAAGTCTTTCCCCCAATCCATGGGCTCACCAACCAGATCCGGCGTAGCCGTGACCTGTTGGCGTAAACCGTGGTAGCGAACGTTGTTAGTTAGGGCACCGCTGGCCACAATACTGATCCTGTTGCCAACCATTCTCGTGAAGCTCCCCCCATATGTCCTCCGGCTGCCACATCCAAACACCGCGGAAGCGGAAGGCGCTCAGGGCCAGTGTCATAACGCCGAAAGCCCCTGCGGCACAAGCAAATAATCCCGGCTCGATCCAAAAGCGCCGACGCGGGCCTGGCCCGCTTGCGTACAAAACCCCGTCAGCGCGCGAAAACAACCTCGCGATGGTATTCTAGAAACAGCGGGTCTGGCTCCGCAAACTTCTCCGGCCGCCTTATCTCCTTCCCCTCGTAACCGACAAAGTTCAGCTCTAGGACCGACTGCGGAAAATAATCCCGCAGCCTCCGGCTCAAAACTACCTTAAGCCCGTCATCCAAAGTAATGAGACCCGCATCAAAAGCAGCGTCGTGCAAGCTCGACAGGCAGAGCCCGTTCCGTGGATTCAGGCGTTCCCCAGGAAAATCCCGCCATGGTTTGATGTGGCTCGCGACCAACAACCGTGGCACCGGAATGCCCGTGATGCAGCAACGCACCCCGTAAGACCTGAGGACCGCCTGCCGGAAGAACTGCTGCCCTCGCCTCACCCGGACCGTGGCCGTGCCTTCAGTAGGCCCGCTCGGAATGCTGCGCTCCCACGCGCGTTCGACCCTAACCCCGCCGCGTTCCAAAAAGTCCAGCTCGCTCGCATCATCAGCGGTAAAAAGGTTGTGCAGCAATTCCTCGCTTTCAGGCGCGAGCACCTCCACCCGTTCATGGAACTCAGCCCACATTTCCCGGTCCTGCTTCGTCGCGCCGGAGAGCCCCCTGATTCCGCGCGCCCGCTGCACTGGGTCCAGGGCAGCGAAGTTGCAAAGTTTCATCGACAGGCTGCTCGCCGTTCGCCCCATCCTGCTGGCAACCTCCTTAATCACGGCATTGCCTTTATACAACTGCCCAAACGGCAATTTGCAGTAGAGGTTAAGCGCGATCAGAGAATGCTCGCGCGTCCATCTGACTCTCGATGCCTGGCCCATTGCGGCATGCTACCCCGGCACAACCAAAAAGACCAGGCTGGCTGGCTCTCGCTCACTACTCCGCCACCGAAACGAAGTCCATCCACCGCGGGTCCGAGAAAAGGATGTAAGTCGTATCAGCCCGGTCATCGAACTGGACCAGCATCCCATGCCCGTCCACCACTTCCAGCACGAGCCCCTCGACGCCTTGGTGGCCCGGGCGGCCATCGTCGTACAAAACCCTGCCCCCGGCCTCGACCTGGTGAGCGACGTTAAACTTCATATGCGTCCGCCCTCGGCCCAATAACCCTGACGAGCCGCGCCGACGCCAGCCGGCTCCGCACTTGCGGCGCGTCGCACAGGAGGGTCGGCCCAGGGCGGGCCTCGTACTCAACCACTGCTCCGGCCTCCAGCCCTTTCAAGTTCAGGTCCATCAGATCGAACCACGTCAGGTACTCCACGCCATCAATCGTCGTATGCTGTTCCCCAAACGAACCGTGAGTGACCTCAAACCTCTGGAATGTGCCCGTCATGTCAACAGTATGCGTGACCGCTCACGCATTCTCAAGAACTTTTTTCGCCCTTTTTCTCCGCCCACCGTGCCGCAGCAGCTTTCCGCGCGCTCGCTCTCCGCTCCGCCGCCGACAGCTTCGCCGCCCGGGCCTTTCCGCCCTTCAGCCCGCCGAGCCGGCCCAAAGCCACCGCCGCCGCGTTCTTCTCTTTCTTCGCCAGGCTTGATTGATGCCACAAACGGCTTCCGCAGAGAAGCCCGTTATGGTTAAGCAACTGGATGTGTCCAGTTGCTTTGAGGGTGGAATTTCGCGCCTGCCCTGGTCGCCTTGCAAGTTCCCGCCGCGCTCCCGCTGTGCGACTCCTACAAGCTGCTAAGCTCGTAGCCCTTATAGCCGGGCAGGCTCACCGCGCAAGGCGCACTCAACCCACCTTGACCTCTTCCATGCTCAGCGGCTCCCCGACAGCGCGAACCGCTAAACCGCCAAGAAACTCCGCGACTGGCTCACCCTCCAGGTGGACTGGACCGCTTCCCTTCGCCGGCACCTGGGGCAGCAACCACTCCCCGAGCGCTCGGATCGAACCCCAGTTTTCGTCTACCCGCCGGCGCCCCTTTAAGGCGCTCGCCCACCCACGCATACCATCCGTCCTTAGCCGCCTTGCTGGCCAGATCAAGCACCTGCCTAATGTCTAGCTTGCCCTTAAGTCCACGCTTCAGCACAAACTCATCTAGCCTGGCAATGATAATACCAACATCACCCCTCGGGTGCGTGACAACCTCATACGAACAGATGAGGTCCCGCCCGGCCCCGAGAAGCAATCGGACAGCAGCCTCGCCCGCCAACAACCGCTCCGCGAACAACCGGGCGTTTTCCTCGGTCTCAGCCACCCGTCCAGGGGGAAACCCAATCTCTGTCTTCCCGCCAAGTCGGCCTTCGTCATTCCTCCCAAACACAAAGCCGTTGACCTTGCCTCCACAGCTCAGCCAAGCCAGCGCGTGGCCCGCTTCGTGGCACACCGCAGGAAAATCGTCCGAAAAATCATCGCGGATTTTCAGCTCGAAAATCTTCGGCTGCCTGTCCGGAAGTCCCGCACCTGCACCCGACATGCCTACTTGATTCGCCATACGCGCTCCCTATGCCGCCGCCTCCGCGGGAAATGCTACAATCTTGGTCTCCGCCGGCACCGGCACCCCAGGCACAGCGCCGACCTTCTTGGCCCCCCGTTTCTTCCCGCCCTTGGCCTTCTCCGCTTCCGCCCTGGCCGCCCGCAGCCTGGCGGCCTCCTCCTTGATCTGCTTCGCCTCGGCCTCGATCACCGCCGGGGTGATGCCAAACCATTCCTTGGCGGCCTCGCCCGTCACCAGCTCGCGGTAATGCTGGAAAATCATCTCGGGCGAGTTGCCCGCTTCCAGTGCCACCTCGGCCACGTTCTTGATTTCCGCCACCCGGTACGAAATGAACGAGTGCCGCAGCGCGTTATGCTTCCAATCCACGCCGGCCTCTTTCGCCGCGTCACGCTGGAGCTCGAACAGATACGGCAACGACTGCGGCCACACCGGCCCCTCTGTCGGAGGCCCGTCCGCCTCGTCGTCTGCCCGGTAGGACTGGAGCCAGGCCGCCAGCGCCGGCACAATCGGCACCAGCCGCCGCGCCCGCGTCTTGGCCTTCTTCGCCTTCACCTCGATGAACTTGCTTGCCAGATTGATCTCGCGCCAATCCAGCCGCTCGATCTCCGCCGTCCGCAGCCCGGCCAAGGCACCGATCGCGAGCACCGGCACCAGCGACTCAGGGCAGTGCCCCAACAGCAGCTTGAACTCCTGGGGCGTGAAAATCTCGATCTCGAAATCCTCCTCGGCGGCTGACTCAACCTTGTCCATCAGGTCAAAGTCCCGCGTCACATAACCCTGCTTGCGGGCGAACTCGAAAAGCACGTTGAGCGCCTGGAGGTAATTGTTCTTGGTCCGGCCGCTCGCGCCTTTCCGCTTGTGAATGAAATCGTTGACGGCCTCCGCCGTCACGCTGCCGATAAGCCCCTTCACCTGGCCGGCGAACGCGTCCAGCTTGAGCCGGAGCTGATACAGATACTTGTCGCTCACGTTGCGGCCGTTCCCGCGAAGCCGGGTCGAGCGGCCCTCCTCCTTGGCCTCCATGAACTCCGTCACGACCTCCTGGACCGTTTTCAACGACGGCTTGCCCCCGCCGTGCCGCTTCACATACTCCTGAGCCGCCGCCAGAATGGACACGCCGCCGAGCAACTTCACCGCCGCGGCATACTCGCGGCAGGCCGCCTCCAGCGTGACCTTGGTTGGCTTGAGCAGCCGCTTGGCGTTCAGGTAAGCGCGCTGGTCCTCCAGCTTGAGCGAAGCCGCTGCGACCTCGCCCTTGGAGAGCGCCGCGACCACCTTCTTGGCGCGTTTCTTCGCCAGGGCGAAGTCGCTCAGGACCTCGCGCTTGCGCACTTGGTCCTGATAATAAGCGACCGTGAAACTTTCGTAATTCTTGCTGGAGACCTGCCGAAAGATGCGCACGACCGCGCCGCCTTTGGTGATTTCGAGTGGAAAAACGGGTTCATTCTTCATGCCCGCGAGTCTGTCAGAAATCTGTCAGAAACGCAAGCAAGAAGTGCTAAACCCATTGTTTTAGTTGGTGCGCATAGCAGGACTTGAACCTGCACGGGTTGCCCCACTACCACCTCAAAGTAGCGTGTCTGCCAATTCCACCATATGCGCAATCGGAGCCATTTCAATTAACGGCCCAGGGAGTTAGCCCACACGG
>DASYZB010000150.1 GCA_035946615.1 Verrucomicrobiia bacterium | reverse complement strand
CTGCGTAATCTTCTAGTTGGAGCAGGCAGATATAGCGGTGGTGATACTGGAGAAATTCGAGTTGGAGTTTGGAACAGTCTTCCGGCTTGAGTTTGAATCCATCTGCCACTCCGTCATGGGCGGCTAGGTGCTTGTACAGCCGGGCCTGGTAATGTTCATAAAGGGACGTATAACCGAATGGCCGCTTGCCATCGGGCCGCCCTTCGGCGTTCATCTGGAGCAGCCCGAGATCAACGCGCAATTGGATTTTCTCGCACCCATCTTTCGTTTTAAATCGGCGGACAACTACTTGCCCAGGCTGGTATTCCCAGTCTGCCAAGAGGCGCGATATGTCGAAGTCCATAAGGCGAATATGGAGGGGGGCGTGGCGCAAGTCAACGCGTGGACAGCGGTCCGCTCCCGCCGCGCGAAATGAGGAGGTGATTTTGCAGGAGACGACATCAGGCGTCTCTGATCAAAGATTGCCTGCCTGGGGCTTTTTTTATGGGAACGTTGCCTGATGAGAGACTGCGGACGCCGTCTCCTGCAAGCGATTTAGGCCCGGCAGCCGGACGATCACGCTGGTGCTGGCGCCCTGCGCGCTCTCGATATCCATCGTTCCTCCGTGCAATTCGGTCAGCCTTTTGACTATCGTCAGCCCCAAACCCAGGCCCTGCTGCTCGTGAAGCTTGCGGTCAAACTGCATGTAAGCCCCCACCCGCCGGATGTGTTCGGCTGAAAAACCGCGGCCCTGGTCCGTGACCTGCAAAGTCACATGGCCGTCGCCGTTCGATAAGGCCACTTGCACAACCGTTCCGCGTTGTGAGAATTTGAAGGCGTTTTGCACCAATTCATCGGTAATCTTGGCAAGGTAATCCTCGGACATCGGCACTGGCAGATCGACCAAATGCATGGACAGGTCCGCCGCGCGCCCTGCTGCCTGGGCTTGGTCCTGCGCATGTTTTTCGATTAGGGCCGCCGGCGAGGCCGTTTGCTCTTTAAGCAGCGCACCCGCTTTCTGGGGGTCGCTGCCAAGCATCTCCAATTGCGCATAAATCAGGAAATTCTCAATCAGCCGTTCCAGGCGCTTGCCGGATTGATGAATCACCTGTCCCATCTCCGCCACCTCAGCCGCCGTTAAACTCCCGGTATCGGCGCTCAGGATTTCACCGTAAGCTAGAATGCCGTTCAAGGGGGTGCGCAACTCGTGTGGGAGCATCAGGCTGATATTGTCCCGCAGATGCGCCAGTTTCTTCTCCGACTCCTCCTGCAATGTCTGAACTTTTTTGAAGCGCGCTTCGACCGCTGCATACAGTGCTTCGATCGTGAAGGGCTTGGGCAGATAATCATCGGCCCCTAACTCCATGCCATGACGCATCCCCGCGTGGTCGGCCAGGCCCGTCATCAGAATGAAAGGAAGCGACGCGGTCGCGGCGTCGTTTCGCAATAACGCCAGTGTGCCGTAGCCGTCCATCGTGTCCATATTCACGTCGCATAGGATCAGGTCCGGGGCCGCTTTGCGCGCCAAATCCACGCCGACGGCGCCGTTCTGGGCTTCAAGCACCTCGAACCCTTTTTGGGCCAGCGCCATGTGGACCATCTCGCGCAGCCATTCTTCGTCGTCGATTACCAGTATTCGTTTCATCAAGCCGAGGGCATCGTTCTGTTATTGGGCGGCAGCCGTGCTGTGCTGCAAAGCGAACATACCCGATGTGGTTGCCTCAAGCGGTGTCCCGAAACCGCACAGTCGCAGGACACTCTCTGCCCGATCATCTCGGGAAATCGCGGGCGCGTGTTGCACCACACCCATTCCTAAGCAATTCCTTTGCCCATCGCAATGCATCGGCAACCCAACTCATATTGACCACGGATTACCGGATTTCACGCACGCAGAGGGGAAAGGAACCGCGCAGGACGCGGAAAACGCGGAAACGGAGACCGCAGATTGCTCGGATGGGGGAAGGAGGCAGCCGATAGCTGCACACTCTTGGCCCATCAGTCCCAAACATTATCCTCTCACAATCGAAAATCAAAAATCAAAAATCAAAATGTGCTCCCACTGGCGCAGGGGCGGGAGGTGGTGTATGTATTCTGGGAAATAGAAAGTTGAATTTATGAAAACAGCTCTTCTTTTAATTGGTGTGGCCTGCGGCTTTGGCTTGCCGGCCTTGGCAGTTGATGCGCCACCCCGGGGCAATTTGCTCGAACTGCATTCCTGCGAACTCTACGCCGGAGGCTGCATTGTTTCGAGTCAGGCCACCCTCGAAGGCCGCTACATGGTGCGCGCCTGGAATTTCACCGGGGGCGAGTTCGCGGGCGCCCCGTTTGCCGGATTGCGCCTGGCAGTTTTGCAGTCCTCGAGCGATAATCTGGCGGCAACTCAGGCAAATCCCGGACAAGCGGTTGTTTATCTGCCGGCGGAGACTACTCCGGTCCAGCACCAGGCTTTAATGGCATGGCTGAAATCTCAGCAACCGGGATTGCGCAATTCCAGCCTCCAAACCAGGATCGTTCCCTTGAAGTTTGGCCAGGATGAAAAAGGGTACACCTTTACGGCGGGCAATTTTCTTGAGATAAAAAGCGGCCCTATCGAGGCCTGCGAAACAGGCGCCTGCGGTCAGGCCCTTTGGTACACCCCGCGCAGTGCGGTCAGTCTTTTTACCGTGGCAATCGATCGCTCATCAAAGGTGATCGAGCCGTTACTGCAGCTTAAATGGATTGATGCCGGCACGCCCAGCCTCTTTCTGGCGAAGTTCGGCGAACCAGCACCAGCCAAAGACCTTTACGTTACTATTTCGGACCTCTGCGGTTCGGGAAACAGGCTGTTTTAGTTAGGTGGTCCGGGCTAGTTCCATTTATAGGCCCAACCACGGGGCGGAATAGTTATTGCCGTTCCGTTCAACTCGACTGCTGCGGGTTCATCGTTGAAGTTTTCGGCAACCCAGCTTCGGTCTTTAAAGAGGTACAATGCGACGCGATTGGGCGCGCGGAAGGTGACTTTAAATGGGTGCAGCAGCGGCTTGCGAAGAGCGTCCAATTGGGCTTGGTTCCATTGCAGGAGCGACTTCGGGTCTTGTTTCACATTCAGGATGTGAACGTTGGCCTTTGCGAGTTCGACCTGATTGGCCAGCGCCTCGGCGAGGCTGTCGGTGATCAGGACCGTTTTGCGCGCTCGAATGTAGGCGGCAAGCTTCTGGGCAAATTCCGCGTCTTTCAGGGCGTGAATCGAAAAAAAGGCTGCGGGCGCGTTGGTGGGGAATTCATGGCATGGGGCGAGGGGCAGGCCCATCATGCCGAGGAAATCGAAGACGCGCGCTTCTTTTTCCGGATGGCTGTTGGGCGGTTTGTAGGCGGCGAGCCCGGTTATCGAGCGGTCATGCACTTGCGCCGCGACATCCAGCAGCTCGGGGATATGGGCGCGTAATGTTTCGACATTCCTTGGGCCGGTATCGCGCAGGAGCGAGCTGTACTCGAAGAGCATGGATTCCCTGGCGCCACCCAGGATCGTTTGGCGCGCTTGCTCGAGGTAGGTGTGCTCGGTCGTGCCATAGGGATCAAACCAGCCACCTCCGCATTTGGCGCCGCCGATGGCCCCAAGCCAGCGCATGATGAAATAGCCCTCGTATTGGGGCGTTCCACCCCAATGCTTGTCCTGGTAATCGCGTGTCTCGGTGCCCACCCAAATCCGGTCAAACTCTGCAGTCTCGCGCGACACGTCGTAGCCGCGCACATGGAAGTTGTCATACCATTGTGGGTACTTGATGATAAGCCGGACTTTCGGGTTGACTCGTTTTGCAGGGCCAAGCAGCCGGTCACTCGATAGGCGCGTCATCAGTTCACAACGGTAATCCTCCCACGTATCGCCCCTGACAGGATAGGTGTGGTCCCCGACGGTTACCGTCCTGGCCTTGCGCGCCGCGTCGCATTGAGGGCAGGCGCAATCGGTAAACCAGAAATCATCGATCATGATTTCGTCGAACAGGCTGGCGGCATACTCAAAAATGGACTGGAGCTTTTCCTGGGTTGGCTGGTCAGTGTAACAACAGGCTACCTCTTTCCAGCCGGTCGAGGGTTTGCCCACGCGAGTGGTGGTGACACAACCGGACACGTCGAAACCGGCTGCCAGGAACGCCTGCTTTGCATGTTCGATTGTCGCGCGTTCGGCCTGGTAACCATCGCGGAACTCCTCGATATAGACTTTAGTGATCCCAGTTTGTTTGCACCAGGCGATGGCGCTTTGAATGCCTTGCTCGTTCGAGAGATGATTGCGCACATCCTGCGCGGTAAAGAGAGTGGAATACCGGTGAATGGCCGCTCGCCGTTTGGCCAGGGCCCAGAGATCGACGGTTCCGGAGGGTTGGCCTTGCACGGCGAGTGGTGAGAACAAAGCGCGCGTGAAAATAAGAATAGCTGCCAGATTGGCACTGAACCGGATTCTGGGATACCATGTCATAAATGGGAGGGCATGACTTGCATTACTGGCTTCCAACCCCCTTCACCCGCATTTGCAGACCATAAATGCATTTGCTGGCTGTGATAAACAGTGTGCTCCGGTCTCGCCCGCCGAAACAGATGTTAGCCGTCCAGGGCTGGGCCACGTCGATATGTTCGAGCAGTCTGCCCGAAGGCTCAAAAACTGAAACGCCGTGGCCCGTCAGATACACATTGCCTTCATTATCGATAGTCATGCCATCTGAACCCATGTCGCAAAAGAGCTGCTTTTCCTTCAGCGAGCCGTCCGCTTGGACGGTGTATCGATAGGTCCGCCCGGCCCCGATGTCCGCCACATAAAGGATTTTGCCGTCCGGGGTGCCGATGATTCCGTTGGGTTGTTTGAAATCGTCGATAACCCGAACCAACTTCTTCTCATCCGGCGTGAGGAAATAGACGCATTCAGGCATTTCTTTAGGCCCACGATTCCAATAGGAACGTTTGTAGTACGGGTCCGTGATATAAACTCCCCCGTCGGGCCTGACCCAGACATCATTGGGGCCATTGAGAAGTTTGCCCTGATAATCTTTCACAACCACGGTGGCCTTGCCGGCTGCGTCGATGCGCCACAACTGGTTCTTCTCATCGGCGCATGCCCACAGCCCCCCTTTGGCGTCAAAACAAAGTCCATTGGCCCGGCCACAGGGCTGCATAAACATTGAAAGCTTTCCTTCGACGCTCCACTCGAGGATGCGGTCATTCGGTTGGTCCGTGAAGAAGACGTTGCCCCGGGCGTCGCAGGCCGGGCCTTCCGTGAACGAAAAGCCGTCCGCGAGCTTTTGCAGGGTCGCCCCCGGCGCGATGATTCTGCTCTCAGCAGCCAATAGGGGGGTCGTGCAAAGGAGGATCAAATAAATCGAGGCTTTCATAGCGCTGTCCGGATTCCGTTTTGCAAGGATAGAACGGCAAACAAAGTCAACTGTAAAGAAGGAAACCACGACCCGAACAACCACCCTTGAGCATTACGCCCGGGCTCCCTCTCCTCCTTTGGAGATTTGGAGGAGAAGGAGAGGGAGACGCGCGTCGTCGCCTAAAGGCAATGGCGGTGCGGCGCGCCGCCTCCACCCTCGATTGTCGGCTTCCGAAAACCATCTACCGGTCGCAGCAAGCGGACTTGCCGCCGGATAAATCCGGGCTGACATAAGGGATGCCCAGGGACATCCCGCGCAGGATGAGCAGAGTCGCCAAAAGAAAAACGGAAATGGGAATGGCTTTGCGGAGTTGGAGGCGCCAGGAAATGGGCACCAGTTTTCCAGACAGTCCGATGGCGAGCATCAGCGGCACGGTTCCGATGCCAAAAGCCGCCATGTACTGCGCAGCCGCAAGGATGCCGCCAGTGGCGGTCGCCCCGGCACAGGCAACATAGACCAGGCCGCAGGGCAACAGGCCATTCAGCAAACCCAGCAAGCCCAGAGACGCAAACGAGCGGCGGCGAAGCAGCAGCGCCATGCGCGATTTGAGTTGCTCAACCAGCCCTGTTACGGGGCGCCAGAGCGCTAATTTCCGGGAGCCAAACAGGGCGCCCAACAAAGCCAGGCCCAGCCCAATCGAAACCCATCGTTGGATGCCCGCAAGAACCAGGGAGCGCCCAACCAGGCCGAAGAGCAGGCCCAGGGCGCAATAGGTCAAAATCCGGCCCATATTGTAAGCCACGCGACCCGCAAAGAACGCTGAGGGAGTCGCCCCCGCGTGCGGTAGCGCCAGGCCCAGTGGTCCACACATCCCCGCGCAATGCAGGCTGCCAACCAGCCCCAGAACCAATGCCGTCCAATAATCCATCACGATGCTTTTGCGGTAACAACCACTTTCTGCTCGGTGAAGAAATCCTGGCCGCCAGCCGACCACGAGATGCGCACTTTCCACAGGCCCGAACGCAGGCGGCGCGCATCCAAAAACTGAAGACCCGCGGCGTCTGGTTTCAGCTCCAGGTCCTGGTCCAAATCGGCCGAGGAGGGGCGATAAAGTTGAATCCTGCCGGAGACAGGCTGGCGGGCCTGGTCGGCCGGGAGCGCAATGGCAATGCCTTGCCGCGCTCGGTCAAAGGTCACGGTCAACTGCGCCGATAACTTGCCCGCGCGGTTGAGTCGATCCAGTTGCCCCTGAAACTTGAGTTCCTGTTCGTAATAATTCGAGCTGACCAAGTCCTCCTTTTGTGAGCAGGCCATGACCAACAGGCCGACAGTTCCGGAGATAAAGAGAGTGAACGTAAGAATAATGGCAACTGGCCAGAGGTTTTTAGGCGGTGTCATAGAGGGTTTGTTTGTGTATCATCGCGCGGACCAATAAAGGCCGTGTGAAGAGTCTCGGTGCGCCGGCCCTCGGCATAGACTCCGACCACCAGGGGCGTTGTGCCCGGCCTCATTACCTTTGGGTCCAGGTCCACCAACACCGAGGTCTCGGCGTGCCCCTCCGCAGGGACGACGATGGCCTTGCCCATCACTTGGAGGTCCCCGGGGAGGTTTACCAGCTTGAACTCGACCGGTATCGGGCGCGAGGTCTTGTTGACCACGCGAACCGTGTAGAGATTGCTGAAATGGCCATCGGGCATTTTCTGGAACAAGGCGCCCTGGGCGCGCAGGAAAGTAGTTTGCACATCGGATCGGGTAAAAACGAGAAAGGTCAACAAAGCGCCCAAAGCCAGCAAAACCAACGTATATCCTATCAGTCGCGCGCTTAGCCTGAGTTTTTCGCCGCGTTCGATGCCGTTGAACGAGGCATACCGAATGAGGCCGCGGGCTCGGCCAATCCGGTCCATGACCTGATCGCAGGCATCAATGCAGGCGGTGCATTGGACGCATTCCATTTGCGTCCCATTTCGGATGTCAATGCCGGTGGGGCATACCGAGACGCATTGCTCGCAGGCGATGCAGTCGCCCAGGCCTACAGCGCGGCGTTGTTCGGTGCTTTTCCTGCCGCGCAAGGGGGCACGCTGTTCGCCCCGCTTATAATCGTAGGCGACCAGGATTGTGTTTTCGTCCAGCAACGTCGATTGGAAGCGGCCATAGGGACAAATAAATGTGCAGGCCTGCTCGCGGAAGCGGGCAAAGATAGCGTAGAAGACCAGCGTGAACAGGACCATGAACGTGAGGCCTTGCGCATGGCGGGCGGGATTGTCGGTGATGATTTTTAATAACTGGTCTTTGCCGATGATGTAAGCCAGAAGGGTATTGCCAATCAGGAACGACAACGCAAAGAAGACCGCCTGCTTGGCGCCTTTTCGGGCGATTTTGGAGGCAGTCCATGGCGCCTTTGCGAGAGCACGTTGCTGGTGAGAATCGCCTTCGATAAGGTACTCGATTTTGCGAAACAACATTTCCATCAGCACCGTTTGCGGGCAAGCCCAGCCGCACCAAAGCCGCCCGTACGCGGCCGTGAAAAAAAGAATGCTCGTGATAAAGATCAGCAGGGCAAGCGCGAACATGAACATGTCCTGCGGCCAAAAGATTTCACCCAGAATAATGAATTTTCTCTCGATGATGTTCAATAACAACAGCGGGTTGCCATGAATGCTGAGGAAAGGCCCGGCAAACATCAGCGCCAGAAGCAACCAACTCACGAAGGTGCGCGCGCTGAAAAAGCGGCCGCGCGCCTTGCGCGGGTACAGCCATCGGCGTCGCCCTTCTTTGTCCGCCGTCGAGAGGTGGTCGCGGAAATCGGTCCAGTTGACCTCCTGGACGACCGGCTGGCTGGGGAATTCAGGTTCAGTTGGCCCCAGCATATTCACGAAAAGGACTCCTCATCAATTGCCTACTCGAATTCGCTTGGTCCCGTCTTAACCGGTGCCTGATTCTCCGGCGGCTTGGGATTGACGGGGTGGGTGCCCCGCAGGGTGTAGATGTAGCTGGCCACATCAAAGACCTGTTTAGGCTTGAGGCTGTTCTTCCAAGTGACCATGCCCTTGGCCGGAACGCCATTCCAAATCGTCGTGACGTTGTCGCTGAAGTTGCTGCCATGAATCCAATAGTTGTCGCATAAATTGGGTCCGACCAATCCGCCGGCGTCAGCCCGGTGGCAAGGGGCGCAGAGGGTCAGGAAAGTCTGCTTGCCATCAGCCAGGACTGCCGGGTCTTTGGACGGTTCGAGTTTGGCGATGCCGGCCTCGAAACTTGCCATGGCATTGCTCTTAATCGCGTTCCCAATGGCCATTTCAGCCAAATACTCTTCGGCGCTGGATTTGACTTTCCCCGGGCGAATATTGGCATAAACGTGGTAATAGCCCAGATAGAGGACCGCGAAAAGGATGGTGCCGTAAAAGAGATACACCCACCAGCGCGGCAGCTTATTATCCAGCTCGTGAATTCCGTCGAAGTCGTGGTCCAATAACAAAGGGTCTTTTGATTCATTCATGATTGGCTCGAGGGTGATCAGAGGGTTCGCTTTGCGGCTCGCGTTCCAGCGGCAGCTCGCACATGGAATCGAGGTACGACTTCTTAAGGAAGACGGACCAAACGAGCATGCCGGTAAAGAACAAGAAGAAGATGCAGATCGAGATCACGCCAAAAGCGCTCACTCCGCCCAGTTTATGCATTACATTTTCAATCATAGACGCGCCCCATTTGCTGTTGCGACTCGGGTGGGCGATGCCGGGGCTCCTTTGATGTCTTTTCCCAACCGCTGCAAGTAAGCGATGACGGCGATAATTTCCCTGTTGGTTTGAGCTGTAACCGAGCCGGTTTTGAGATTCTGCACGACCTGGACCGCCTGCGCCTCGAGGTCCTTTTCCGCCTGGCGGTTCTCGTATCCGGCAGGGTAAGGCACGCCTATCTTGCGCAACGCCCGAATACGCGCCGGTAACGACGTCGTATCGAGGCTCTGGCTTAGCAACCACGGGTAACGCGGCATAATCGAGCCGGGCGAAGTCGAGCGCGGGTCGTCCAAATGGTTGTAATGCCAGGCATCCGGGTACTTGCCCCCTATACGGTGCAAGTCCGGCCCGGTCCTTTTCGAGCCCCAGAGGAACGGGTGGTCATAGACAAACTCACCCGCCTTGGAGTACTCGCCGTAACGTTCTGTTTCGGACCGGAAGGGGCGGATCATTTGTGAGTGGCAGCCGACGCACCCCTCGCGAATATAAATGTCGCGCCCGAGCAGTTCGAGTGGCGTGTAGGGTTTCACTGAAGCGATGGTGGGGACGTTTTCCTTCACAAGCCACATAGGGATGATCTCGACCATGCCGCCAATCAGCACGGCCACCACCGCCAGAGCGGTGAAAGTCATCGGCTTGGCCTCCAGCCAGCGGTGCCCCCACGGGTGCGGCGCCTCAGCGGCGGCTTCTTTGCCCAGACGCGGGGCTTGCGCTTCCTGTTCGGGGACGAACTGACCGCTCTTGGCTGTGCGATAGAGATTGAAAGCCATCATGAAAACGCCACCCAGGTAGAGCGTGCCGCCCACCGCCCGCAGCCGATGCATCGGCAGGATGGTTTGCACCACTTCCAGAAAATTCGGGTACTGAAGGAACCCGTCAGTGGTAAACTGTTTCCACATCAGCCCCTGGGTGACCCCGCTGACGTACATCGGCACGACGTAAAACATCATGCCCAATAGCGCGACCCAGAAATGGTAATTGGCCAGCTTGGTGGACCAGAGTTTCGTGTCGTACAAACGCGGAAACAGCCAGTACAGCATGCTGAAAGTTAAAAACCCATTCCAACCGAGCGTTCCGGTGTGAACGTGAGCAATCGTCCAGTCGGTATAATGCGACAGGGCGTTGACACTCTTGATGGCCAGGGTGGGGCCTTCCAGGGTAGCCATGCCGTAGGCCGTGACCGCCACGACCATGAACTTGAGCATCGGGTCTTCGCGCACCTTGTCCCAGGCCCCTCGCAGCGTCAGCAGACCGTTGAGCATGCCGCCCCAGGACGGTGCGACCAGCATCACCGAGAACGCCATCCCAAGGGATTGCGCCCAGTCTGGAAGCGCCGTGTAGAGCAGGTGGTGCGGTCCGGCCCAGATATAAATGAAGATCAGCGCCCAAAAATGAATAATGGAAAGCCGATACGAAAAGATCGGACGATTGGCGGCCTTAGGCAAAAAGTAATACATCAGGCCCAGGTAGGGTGTCGTCAGAAAGAACGCGACGGCATTGTGCCCATACCACCATTGAACCAGGGCATCCTGCACGCCGGCATAAACCGAGTAGCTTTTCCACAGGGTGACGGGGATTTCGAGCGAGTTGACGATGTGCAACACTGCCACAGTGAGCGCTGTAGCGATGTAAAACCAGATGGACACATACATGTGCCGCTCGCGCCGCTTGAGGATCGTTCCAAGCAGGTTCACCGTGAAGAGCACCCAGACCACCGCGATAGCGATATCAATGGGCCATTCCAGCTCGGCGTATTCTTTGCTGGTCGTAAAACCCAGCGGCAGCGTGATGGCCGCGCCTACGATAATGGCATTCCATCCCCAGAAATTCAGCCAGCTCAACATGTCGCTGAACATGCGGGCCTTGCACAGCCGCTGCAACGAGTAGTAGATGCCCGCAAACATCCCGTTGCCAACAAAAGCGAAGATGACCGCGTTGGTATGCACCGGGCGCAGCCGGCCAAACGTGATGAATTGCAGGTTCAGATTTGCGCCGGGAAAAATCAGTTCTACGGCGCCCAATAAACCGGCTGACATCCCGATCACGCCCCACACCACCGTCATGATGGCAAAGGCCCGCACGATGCGGTTGTCGTACTTAAACGTTTCAATCGGGCCGGCTGGAGTCCGGCGCGCCGGCTGGAGAGGAGCAGGAGCCTGCTCGAAGGCAGTTACACTCATGGATGATTCGTTTTGGTTGTCGGTTGGGAAATATTTTGTCCCGCGGCGTCGTCCTCGCTCAGGACGCGCAGCGATGGGGTGCAGGTGTCCTCAAACTGGCCGGAGCGGACGGCCCAGATGAAGACCCCCAGGAAGAAAAGAGCCACCGCAAGGCTGGCGAGAATTAAAATGAGGATGACGCTCATAGAGATGGAGCCATGGGCTGGACTGCAGGGAGGGACCCCTCTCCCCAAGCCTCTCCCCGGCCCTCTCCCCTCCCGCTGCGACGGCGCGACGGCGCGGCGAGTCGGAAGGGGAGAGGGAGAAGCATTGCCGGATTAGAGATGTAGTTCATGTTACGAAGTCCCGAGGTAAGATGCAGATCATGGCTTGATCCCCGCCCGTTCAGCCGCCCAGTGGGTAGCGCCGCAGGCAAACAACACCACTGAAATCGAACTCAACGGCATAAGAATGGCGCAGAACACCGGCGATAAAATCCCGGCCGCTGCAATGCTGATGCCGGCGAGGTTGTAACCCGCAGAAATCCCCAAACTGACGCGAACGATTCTGACTGCGACACGCGCCAGTTCGAGAACGCCGCCCAGCTCGCCGACCTTTGCCCCCGGCATAATGACATCGCTGGCAGGCGAAAAAGCGCCAATTTTCTCGACCACAGCCACTCCGACATCGCTTTGGCTCAATGCGCCGGCATCGTTCAGACCGTCGCCAACCATCATGACGGTTTTACCCGACTTCTGCATCTGGCGGATAAAAGCGAGTTTGTCCAAAGGGGTTTGGTTGAAATGAAGACCGGCAGCAGGCCCTAGCAGGGAACGGAAAGAATCGCGCTCGCGCTCGTTATCCCCGCTGAGCAAGGCCAGGTTATAACGCGGCCCAAGTTCATGCGCCAATCGCCCCACCGCCGGGCGCAACCCGTTTCCAAAGACAAATGCGCCTCGGAACTGCCCGTCAATCGCCAGGTACGAGACGCTGCCCAGCGGCTCCAGTTCATCAGGCGTGCTCACCCCTCCTTTCGCGAGCCAGGGTCGTGACCCAAGCCGAATTTCATGACCCTCCGCAACCCCGACGATCCCA
This sequence comes from Verrucomicrobiia bacterium, assembly GCA_035946615.1. Lineage (NCBI taxonomy): Bacteria > Pseudomonadati > Verrucomicrobiota > Verrucomicrobiia > Verrucomicrobiia bacterium. The sequence continues at coordinate 53,626 of DASYZB010000150.1, read as the reverse complement.
GCCCCGCAGTTCTCTATAAAGCCATGCCCTTGCAATCTCGGCGGCATTGGGGCCTTCAGGGATTCAGCGATTCGCGCCGCGTGCGGATGCGCGGATTGCCGGGCCACGGCCCAGACCCATCCTGCCTCGGCCAGACTGAGCAAGCGTTCTTTGGCCGCTTGTGCGCCTGCATTCCAAAAGCTCGCTTCAGCACCTTGCGGTGTTGTGAGCGTGCCGGTCTTGTCGAATACGATGGCGTTCACGTTTACCAGGCGTTCGAGCACCAGCGGGTTTCTAAGGAAAATGCCCCGCCGCGCCAGCCAGCGCTGGGCTGAGCCCAACCCGAAAGGGGCCGCCAGCGCCAGCGCGCAAGGACAAGCCACGATGAGCACCGAGGCAAAGGCCTTGCCCGCTCGCGCAAGGTCGCCCGAGCGCGCCCAAAAGAGGGCTGCCCCCACAGCCACACCAATAACCAACAGAGTGAACCAGCCGCTATACCGGTTTGTGAGGGTATCCAGGCTCTCCTGCCGTGTCTTGCGGAAGGCCTCGTGGTTCCACAATGAGACCAGATAACTTTGCGACACCGCCTTTGCCAGCTCTATCTCGATGCGCCCACCCACCTGCTTGCCCCCGGCATAGAGATAGTCTCCAGCCCCGGGCTCGACCGCCTCGGACTCCCCCGTGACAAAGCTGTAATCGATCCGCGCCGGGCCCTCGATGAGCCGCGCATCCGCTGGAATCAATTCGCCATTGCGCAAAAAAAGCCGGTCGCCCACTGCCAGGCTGGAGATGGCAACGCTTTCCTCCCCGCACCCTTTCTTGCGTGAGGCCGCAAGTGGAAAGAAACATTTGTAATCGCGGTCGAAGACGATTCGCTCGTGAGTTTTCTGCTGAAACATCCGACCGCAGAGCAAAAAGAAAACCAGACCCGTCAGCGAATCAAGGAAACCGGCGCCGTGTCCCGAGAGGATGTCCCAGGCGCTTTGGAAATAAAGGGCGGCCAACCCCAAAGCGATTGGCACATCGAGCGTGAGCATTCGCTGACGCACCGACAGCCACGCAGACCGCCAGTAATCCGAGGCGCTGTAGGCGATGACCGGAGCCGCAAAGGCCAGGCTGAGGCAGCCAAACAGCTTCTTGAACAGCGGTTCGCTAAAGCTATCCAACCCCAGGTACACCGGCAGGCTCAGTAACATGATGTTGCCGAAAGCAAACCCCGCCACGCCGGCCTGCAACCAATCCCGCCTGTGACTCGGCTTGCGGGCTGGGCCATCCAGTTCGCCAAGCGTCAATTGTGGGCGGTATCCTATCGAGACCAAAAGTTCCACCAATTCGCTCAACCGCATTTTTTCCGTCGCGAAACTGACTGAGAGTTCCCTGCGGAGGAAGTTCACCTGCGAAGCCCCTATAGCCGGATGCAGCCGGAACAGATTCTCGAGCAACCACACACACGCGACGCAGTGGATTGCAGGAATTTGAAAGGTGACACGGGTCGTCCGGGTGTCTGTATAATCCACTAAACGCTCACGGACCGCCGGCTCATCCAAGTAGCTCCACTGCTCGCCACCCGGGCCGCAGATGCGCGCACCCGGTTTGGAACTCAGCGCGTAAAACCGGCGCAACCCGCTTTTGATCAATACGTCATGCACTGCCAGGCAGCCCTGGCAGCAAAATACCTTGGCGCCTTCCGAAAACGCCTCGTCCGCGCAAGGCTCGCCGCAATGAAAGCAAGGAGGGTGCTTGGGCGCCTCGCTCAAAATATTGAGCCGGGACCCCATGCGCCCGAGCCCGGCGTCCGCCAACACGCCCTCGGATGCCTCATCCAAAGTTCGATTCAAAGTTCCACTCACAGCGCTTGTTCTCCGCTGAAGCCCTCGGCTTCGCAAAAAAACCTCGCGCGATTGACCCGGTCTGAAGCTTCCGGACAATCGGTCTTACAAAGTTTTATTTATAGCGTAATGCTTTGTCGGATGCAAATTAGAACGTCTGTTCATTAGGGTTAAAGTATATCACCTCTAGGCCGGCTCGCCATTTCTTGTCAAAAGCATTGCAATCTTTGCTTTGTGCCCCGGACCCTCATGAGCGCGAAGGAACGCCAAGACCGTTAGACAGGTTCTCCCTCTCTTCGCGCGCCCGGCGTTCTTTTGCGGCTAACAATCCACTCTGCCCCCCTTGTCCGCTCCTTACGTCTTCATCGATCAGAATCTCGTTGCAATACCGGCGTGATTCCTGTCATGTTTTGACACCACACCACTATCCTCTTTCGCAGCAAAGATGGGGAAGCGCTCGTTGGCGCCGGGCAATTATAGGGAGCGGCGTGCTAGCAGGTGTGCTCCCTTTTGAGGGCGCGAATCCGGTCCCGCAACTGGGCAGCGCGCTCGAATTCCTGCCGCTCGACAGCGCGGCGCAATTGCTGTTCGAGTTGCTCCAGTTCAGATAGTGGCCGGTTCTTGCGGATTTGGGTGGCCAGCTCGCGCAGAGCGGTCAAGGACCGTTCCCGCTCGAAATTGAAGGTGTCATCATCCCGCTCTGCCAGCGCCTCGATTTTCTCGACGGCCTCGTTGGCCAGGCGCAGGGCGCGGTCATAAGAGCGCTTTTCCAGTTCCAGCATAATCGCCGCGCTGGAGTTGACCCGGACAATGTAGGGACGCCACTTTTCCAGAAAATCCTGGTCCTCCGGGCGCCGGGCGTAACGATGCACAAGGTCAAATACGCGCAGGTTGCGGGCCGTATCGCGAACCGTGCGCGCCCAATCCTTGAGCTGGAACAGCCGCACATAGCGGAAATAATAGAGCGTGCCCTCATTGAACAGTTCACCGCACTCGCGCGCTCCCAGCTCAAATTGCTTTTCGGCTCCGGCGGCCTTGGCTTTTTCCAGCCGCTGAAGATGATAATCAAGGGCCGATTCCATCCCATGGGGATGGGCCCCGTCGGGGCGGCCTTCCATTTCGTACTGCTCAATCCCGAGGGGTGTGCGAACCTGTAGAATCTCGCGTCTATCATCTCCGCGCGTCACCCGCGCGTCGTTGTCAGGGTCATAGGGCCAACCCTTCAGGAGTGGTTTCAAATCGACCGAATCACTCATCTTCGTGCTTATAATATGCGCCCATTTCCGCTCCCATTCAATGAAACTGCGGTTTGGGCTGGATATTTCATACTCGATTTCCGGTCTCATTTACACCGGGGCTTTAGCCCGGTGAACCGTCGTACGTATGATTCAGAAAAGTTAAGGTGAAGCCCTGTTGTGGTTGCGATCAGCGCTTAATGCCCATTAATCTGGGGGCGCGTTTATGCCATCAATACCGGTCAGCCAACTCATACCCGTGCTGCAAGTGGCCATTGGGCCGGTGATTCTCGTTTCAGGTATTAGTCTGCTCCTGCTGACGCTGACGAATCGTTTTGGCCGCGCTATTGATCGTTCCCGTCAGCTTGGCCGCGAGTTGCGTGAGGGAACCGAAGCGGAACGGCGGCGTCTGGAAGGGCAGGTTGCCATTCTTTACCTGCGCGCCCGGGTCATCCGGCTGTCGATCATCATGGCGGCGCTGAGCGTGCTGCTGGCGTCGGTCTTCATCATCGTGCTGTTCGTCGCCGCTCTGATGAAATTGGAAGTCGGATTTATTATCACCGTCCTCTTTATTCTTTGCCTCGTTTCACTAGTGGTTTCGCTGGTGGGCTTCATCCGCGACATCCAATTGTCGCTCCAGGCGCTCAAGCTCGAATTGGCCAGCGGCGGCTAGTCGCCCAGCAGTTTCTTGAGTGACTCACGGGCCTTGGATTCGCGCCCCGATTCCTGCGCTGGCGGCGCGAATTCGCGGCGAACCATCTCGAAATACTCACAGTAATTGGCGAGATGCTTTTCGGACACCGGTTCGGCGCGCGGGTCGCGGCACTGCTGGGCCGCGCGCGTATCGTAACTGGCGCAATTCAGGCAGACCTTCAGGTCCGAACCGCAACGATGGCACGTCTCGGAGCGCCCGGGCGCGCCGGGCAGCTTGTACTCCATGCCGCACTTCCAACAATGTCGCGTCATTGCCATGCGGCGAGAGTAGCCAATCCGGCGCGTTTAGCAAACCGGTTCGAATCTCGGGATGGCCAGCACTCAGGACAAAGCAGCGCCGGCGTCATCGCTGGCGGGTTCGGCACACATCAACCGGCTTAGGGCGCCGCATCCAGAGCTTTTGCTCGGCGAGCCCGCGCAAGAAATCGCTGCATTAAAGTAACCTCCTAAACAGGCAAAAAGCCGCCTGGGACCGGTCCCAGGCGGCATGAGAAGCCAGTCGGCCTAAAAATTGTAGATGAGGTTGAGCGCGAGGGTGACGTCGTTTTTTTCTCCTCCGGGATCGGCAGCGGTTCCGCCGAATGGCCTGTCCCCGGTCAGGCTGTGGTCCCAGCGCACTTCGACTCGGCTGATGACATTCTTCCAGAGTGAATAATCCAGTGTCCCAGTCAGCTCCATCAACTCCGCGTTGTGACTGGTCGCAGAGGGAGCGTACCAGAATCCGTTGCTGGCGCTGGTGTATTCTGCCCGGCCATACAGCTTCAACTTCTCGGTTGCTTGGTACCCGATATAAAGGGTGGTGACATTGACGTATTTGCTCTCGGTGTTGACCCCAGGGGAAAAGGGCAGGTCGGGACCATCTGTATAATCGTATGAGGCCCCAACCGTGAGCCCTGCGACAGGAGTCGGCGCTGTAGCGCTCACATTCAGGCTAGTGATGTGGCCCGAAGTCGGCGTGGTTCCCGAGTCCCCGGAGGCATTATTCAAGCCATTGACAACCGTAGCGCTGAGCGTCGATCCGCCAAGGAACCCGAAGCCATTGGTTGGGGCAGTGAGCGACGCCATCGCCATGTACGTCTTTTCGGTCTGCGACACGATCCCGTTATCCCGCACCGCGCGCCAATCAATGCCGTTATTGACTGTATTGGCCACACCCGCCATTAAGGATAGAATAGGATTGACTGTGTAGCTGAATAACACACCGGTGTGGCTCGCCGGTTCTTGCGTCCAGGCATACGAACGGCTGTAGTTAGGATTCAGCCCCGCGTCAGGCTGCTCATAGCCCCCGATGTAATTAAAGTGGCCGATCTTAATGTCAAGTCCGTTGCCAAGCGGGGCATGAAGGTCCACGTAGGCCTGCTTCACCGCGAAATCGCCGCCAGCGCCAGCGATGTTCGGAGCGGACGTGTTAAACCCCACCGCATCAGGTCCGGCCCAGAGCTGAACCAAATACCCCGCACCCCAATCGCCTTCCCCCACGGGTTTGGCCAACGTCAGTGAGACGACATCCAAGTTGAAACCGTCCTGCTTTGAGGCCGGTCCATCGAAAGCGCGGCCTGGGATGCTGGCGGTGCTTGTGCCTGGGTCCCAGATCATTGAGGTATTCACATACCCACTTAGCGTAGTTGCTCCAAGAGCCGTCAGGACCGAAGTCGGCTTCTCCTCTGCGTGAATCACTGTCGGCAAACTGACAACACCGGCTGCGAGCAAACCTAACGTCCATCCATTCCTTTTCATGATTTGATTAGTTCGTTTTTTATTTTGGTTCCTGCATGGCATTCGCACGAGCCCAGTTGGGAGGGAACTGCGATTAGCGATGACTGCCAGAAGGCAGATAGTATGCCAAAACGCCTTTTGATATACAATATTCTGCAAATGAAGAACTTACATCTGAGTAATCAATTCCGCTCACGGCCTTTCCCCGCCCTTTCTTGCGCGTTGTGGTCAAAAGACGACATCAGGAATCAAGACAAAAAAAAGCCCCTCCCGGCTATTCGGGAGGGGCTTGGCGTTAAACCCGCTCAGAATTTGTAAACAATATTGGCCGCCAGCAAGAAGGCATTCTCGCGAGTCGGCGTGCCCAGCTCGGTGCCGCCAAAAGCTAAGCCATGTTCCACATGGTCCCAGCGGAATTCAACACGGCTGAGCACGTTTTTCCATAGGTCGTATTGGACTGTCAGCGTGGCAGCGTCGATTGCGTTCTGGGCATAAGAAGGCCCTCCGACAAACGCCAGGCCTATCGCCTGATCGACGTCGCCTGTAATCCGTTCAACACGGCCATGGAAGCTAAGCTTCTCGGTGGCTTGGAAGGAGGCGTACCCAGCCAGGGACCAGACATCGGCCTGAAGTTTCGAGCCGGGGCCGGCAGGGGCCGTATCCATATTTAGCAAGTCCCATGCTGCGCCCAGGCGCAAGCCGGTGACTGGTGTGGCGATGGTGCCGCCGACATAGGCGTTGAGAGTAGGCATCGCCAGGCCGGGATTCCCCAGCACATTGTTGTTGAATCCATTAACCACACCTCCATACAGCGTTGAGCCAGACAGAAAACCCATGCTCTCGGGCGCGGTTATCGCCACCGAACCCATATACGTCTTATACGACTCCGAATAAGGGTTCACCGGTTGGACCGGAGCGAAGGCGCGACTATCAATGGCCGGTCCGATGGTATTGGCAACACCGAACGAGGCGCTCAGCATATCACAGAACCGGTAACTGGCCAGCACGCCTGTGTGCGTTTGCGGCTCGATCGAGTGCCCGTATGACCTTGTAAAGTTCGGGTCGTCAGGGGATGCTACGGATTCATAGCCGATAATGCTGTCAAACACACCGACTTTGAAGTCCAACCCGTTTCCCACAGGCGCCCGCAACGCCACATAGGCCTGCCGAATAGCAAAATCCCCGGGAAACGCTTTCGAACCCCCGCCGAACACCGATTGAGTCCCGAGCACGTTGGCGTCTGGGCCGGCCCAAAGGTCCACCCGGTAACCAGCCGCCCAATCGGATTCATCCAGCGGCTTTTCAATCCTGAGTTGGACCACGTCCAAGTTGAAGCCATCTGCTTTACTTGGGGAATTGAACTTATAGGGGGCCACGTTGGCGTTGCCGGTGCCAAAGTTCCATTCAGCAGACGTATCGACGTAACCACTTAATGTTGTCGAGCCTAACGCGGTCATCACCGTGCTTGGCTGTTCCTCTGCTCTCACAACCGAAGCCAGGCTGACTACCCCGGCCGCAGCTAAAACTGCTGTCCATTTATCGAATCTCATTAGTTCCTCCGAACGTTTGGTTAATCTGTTCTGACCTTGCATCTAACAAGAGGGTAAAACCGGTTTACCCTCGCACCACCACCGGTGTGCTTTTGCGCAATAGATAGCAAAAACCGGTTCTGTGACAACTACTTTTCTTCCCGAATCGGTACAGGGATTGTACGGACTTGGGGCAGCCAAACGAGCAGCCCCAGGTCGCTATTGATTCCTTTATACTTGCCTAAGAGACTGAAGACCAATTTCTTAAACCTTAGATGGCCCAATGAAAACCTCGCCTAATTGATTTTTTGCGCGCCGGAATACGCGAAGTATCCGCAAAAATCAGGTGATTTCCGATATTTCGAGTATTCCGCGCTTTAATCTGTTCTCTGGCGTTTGGCCCTGGAACAGACCCTGCTATCATTCTGTTCCGAATGTTTATCACACGACGCATGAGCGATTTAACCGGGGACTATTCCCATTCATTAACCTGATTTTCTATGTCTTCCTTCGTTTACGTGGCGCGCGAAACCGGCTCCGGTCGAGAAATCCGCAGTTCGGTCGAGGCGGGGAGCGAACAGGCGGCCATTGCTTCCTTATTGAATCGCAATCTCCTGGTGGTCTCCATTCAGGAAAGAATTGGCAAAAAAGGCCGCACCAGCGGTGGCCGGGTCGCCTTGGCGGACCTTGTCATCTTCACGCGGCAATTGGCGACCATGATTGATGCCGGGCTGGCGATGGTGCAGTGCCTCCAGGCCCTCGCCGAGCAAACCACTAATAAAGTGATGCGCGATGTTATCAAAGACATCTGCACCCGCGTCGAAGGCGGCGATAGCTTCTCCGAAGCGCTCCAAAAACATCCCAAAGCCTTCAGCCGCCTTTATGTCTGCATGGTGGCGGCAGGTGAGAAAGGCGGTCTGCTCGCGGAAATCCTCACGCGCCTCGCCGTTTATCTCGAAAACAGCGCCCGGCTTCGCAAAAAGATCAAGTCCGCGATGATGTACCCCACTGTGGTCACCGTTGTCGCCATTCTGATTACCATCTTCCTGCTGGTCAAAGTCGTCCCGGTCTTCGGCGAGATATTTAAGAGCTTCGGCGCCAACCTGCCCGCTCCAACTCAAAAACTCATCGATATCAGCCATTTCGTCCAAAAGTACATCCTCTTCCTCCTGGTCGCGGGCGGCGCCAGCGTTTATGGCTGGTTCTATTTCATCAAAACACCCGTTGGCCGCAAGTTCTGGGATACCTACCGCATTCGGCTTCCCGTTTTTGGCTCGATTGCCCATAAAATCTGCCTCGCCCGCTTTACCCGCACCCTGGCCTCCCTGGTGCGCAGCGGCGTGCCTATCCTCGAAGTCCTCCAAATTGTTTCCCAGACCGTTGGAAACGTTGTCATGGAAAAGGCCATCCGCACCGCCGCCACCGACATCGAGCGCGGCGAGAGCATCTCGACTGCCTTGGCCAAACACCCGATCTTCCCAACCATGATCATCCGCATGGTCACCGCCGGCGAACAAACCGGCAAAATCGATAACATGCTTGAACGCATTGCCGATTTCCTTGATGAAGAAATCGAGACCACCCTCTCGGGCCTCACGGCCCTCATCGAACCCATCCTCATCGTCTTTCTGGGCGTGGTCGTCGGCGGCATGGTCATCTGTATGTTCCTGCCCATCTTTAAAATGCCCGAAATCGTCAGTGGCCGCGGCCGGTAAGAGCCAGCGCTACTAAGACTACGGCGAGGGTCCTCTCCCGGCCCCTCTACTCTTGCGAAGGAGAGAGTGGGAAGAGCGAGCAACGCTTACAGGTTTGGCTTTGACAAGTTTCCGACAAAGTTTCCGACAAAGGGAGATGTTCCACTAAACTGGCGCATCGAGCTTGGAAATTCCTCCACCCTACGGTCTTGTCCCCATTGTGACCTGAGCCTCGCGGTTTAGATTCTCACATCGTTAAAAAAACGGCGCTGAGTGGTGTCGCTTTTACTTCAACTCAAACAGTAAGAAAGGCAGGTTTATGAGAAAGAAATTACTCAGTATTGTCGCATTGTGCGCCGCATGCGTGGTTTGGCAGGCGCAAGGGCAAGGTTCAACCGAGCCATCGACGGGCAATTCCACCAGCAGTGGCAACCCCGGTGCCAGCGGCGGTTCCTCGCAAAATTATGGCGGATCGTCCAGCAGCCAGGCAGGTTGGCAAGGCATGCATCATCGCATGGGGGCCATGAGCGGCCCGGAACAGCGGGCCAGTCAATTGACCGGCGCCCAGGTGAACGGCGCCTCCGGCCAGACTCTCGGGACCATTAATGATGTCCTGATCAATCCCGCTTCTGGCCGGATTGATTTCGCGGTCATCTCCCTCAATGCCTCGGCTGAAACGGGCGCTGCGGGCGCTCCGGCCGCTGCGGGCGCTCCGGGATCAACGAGCACATCGGGCGCGACCAGTTCAACCTCAACATCAGGTGAGAAACTCGTCGCCGTCCCATGGCCCTTGTTGCGGCCTTCCAGTGCCGCAGGAGCTACCAGCACGACTGTAACGAGCGGGACTGCGGGCGCCCAGACAACCTTCGTGTTTGCGGGCGATACCAGCAAACTGCAATCCGCTCCTTCATTCAGCCAGGCTAACTGGCCGGATATCTCCCAGCCAAGCTGGCGTCATAGCATCTTCTCGTACTTCGGGATGACGCCCGGCGCCGCGACCGGCGCAGCCGAGTCTCCTGGAGGAACCAGCGGAAGCAGCTCGAGCTATCCTGGTAGCAGCGGCTCCCAAGGAAGCAGCTCGACCCCAGGTTCCAGCAGCGGACACTAACACACAGCAGCGGACCGGGTTCGTTTCCCGTCCGCCAGCCCTTTTCGGGTAGCGGAGAGCTGAATCAACGGGATCAGGGCGCTTCAGCCTCCGCTGCTTGATTTTCATTCCGTTCCCAATTGAACAGTTTACCCCCTCAGGACGGGGGAGGTGTTCGGTTGGCTGACAATTTCGATCGGCTCTATTCTTCTCAGGTCTGCCACAATCCAATCGGGCTGATGCCTCTTCAGCTCGTCCAGGCTGGCGCCGCCGGTGGCCACCGCGAGCACCTGGGCTCCGATGGCCCGTGCGCAGCGTATATCCAAAGGTGTATCGCCAATTACCAGGACCTGCTCATTGCGCAAGTCCTCGTTCAGGAGCCGGCATCCGCGCTGGCGGGCAACCACCGCGATTTGATCGCGGTCCTCGTGATCATCCGCAAATGCCCCGGTTTCGAACAGGTCCCAAAGCTGGAAGTGGCGCAATTTGATCTCCGCCCCCAGCCGGATATTGCCCGTCAACAGCCCGAGCAGAGGTGGTTGAGGCAGGCCCTTCAACCCATGTAACAGTTCCCGAACGCCCGGGCAGACCCCCGTTTTGCTCTCTCGCAAGATTTGGTCCAGCCAAAATACATACTGCTCGAAGAACCGCTCGAAATTCGCTCGAGTCGGGGCTATCTCGTGAAAGCTGAAGAACTCGCGCACGAGGCTGACATCGGTCCGGCCGGCGAATTTTAACTGCTCGAATCCGTCAGTAGCTCCGAATTCGGTTGCGAAGACCTTGGCGAACGCCTTGACCCCTGCTCCGCCCGTGCGGACCAGGGTGCCATCAATGTCAAATAAGACGAGGCGGACCATGTGCGTCCCCCCAGGATAGGATGCGGTCACATCCCAGGCAATGCTGATTGCTTTTGGCCTGTGGCCCTTATATAATCAGCCCTCAATGATTTAACCGGTGTCGAGCCTTGCCGTGAGGAATCCGCGCGGCGCTGTACCGGTAGGCACGCCGCCAGATTGAGAAGAGAATAGATGAATCGTTCCGTTGCATGCTGGGGGTTTTTATTGACACTGGCTCTGAGACCGCTGGGCGCTCAGACCATCACCAGCTTTACGCCCACCGCCGGCGCGCCGGGGGACCTCATCACGCTGATTGGGAGCGGGTTCACCAGCGGGGTCTCTATTTATTTTTGGAATGGAAAGCAAGCGAGCGTCCAGTTCATCAGCAGCGACAGCTCGATGACTGTTTATGTGCCAGCTAATACCACAACCGGACCCATCGGCATTCAAGGCCCGGGCGGTTCCGCCTACACCGCCGATGACTTTCTTGCTGTCGGCCCGGGTCCCTATATTTCGGGTTTTTCGCCGGGCTACGGCGCCACCAATGACCTGGTAAGCATTAGCGGAGTCCATTTTGCAGGGACAGCACCCAAGGGGGTAAGTTTCAACGGCGTGGCTTCGAGTGATGCGGTCGTGAGTGCGGACGGCACCTCGATTGATGTCCATGTGCCGTATGGCGCGACGAACGGGCTTCTGCGAGTCACCAGCGCAACTGGGACCACTAACAGCCCGACCGCGTTTACGGTGGTGGGGCCGGGGCCGTTTATTACCGGTTTTTCGCCTGCAATGGGAACCGCAGGCCAGCAGGTGTTCATCAGCGGGATGCATTTCACCGGCGCGACCGGCGCCACTTTTAACGGAGTTGCGGGCGCCGGTTTTGCAGTCCGTTCGGACACCCAGGTCCAGGTCAATGCCCCGGGCGGAGTCACCACCGGGCCCATAGCGGTCAATTCGCCCTTGGGTAACTTTGTTACCAGCTCTAACTTTTTTGTGCCTCCGGCCATCACGAGTTTTACTCCGGCAAATGGGCGGGCCGGGACCGAGATAACAATTAGCGGTTCTAACTTTTTAGGCGCCACAGCCGTGAGGTTTAATGGGACGGCTTCGAGCAATTACACGGTTCTCAATAACAACAGCATCCACGCCGCTGTGCCGGGCGGAGCCACCACGGGACTCATCCGCGTCACCACGCCCTCCTTTTCGACTTTCTCGACGAATAATTTTGTCGTGCAGCCCTCCATTTTCGGGTTTAGCCCTTCCTTTGGAGCGGTCGGTTTGAGGGTGACAATCACCGGCGCGAATTTCAACGCCGCGAATCTCGCGGTGAGTTTCAACGGCACGCCGGTGCCCTCTGGTTCGATCAGCGGCATCACATTCGGTCAGCTCACGGCCTTGGTTCCCGCAGGGGCGACCACCGGGCCTATTACCGTTTCCACCATTGACGGCAGCAGCACCAGCTCGAGCAACTTTTTCCTGCCTGCCATTGTCAGCGTATTTAGCCCGACGAATGGGCCGCTTGGCACGCGTATCAAGATCACAGGCCAGAACTTTATTGGAGCGACGGCTGTGTCCTTTAACGGCGCTGCCGCAGCTTTTACCGTAACCAACAACACGACCGCCGGCGCAACAGTGCCCGCGGGCGTTACTACCGGCCCCATTTCCATCACCACGCCCGCAGGTTCCGCCGCCAGCGCCAATTTGTTCTATGTGCCGCCGATTATCAGCGGATTCAATCCGACTCACGGCTTGCCAGGAACTCTGGTCACAATCAACGGAACAAATTTTCTCGGGGCGACTGCCGTGCGGTTCAGCGGCGTGAGCGGGAAGATAAATTCGGTGAATAACGGGCAGATAGTTGCGGTGGTCCCTGGCGGGGCGCAGACAGGCCCGATAACCGTCGAAGCGCCCGGCGGCGCCAATAGCAGCGCGGCGGATTTCGTTTTGGATTATACAAGTGATTTGCGGTTGAGCATTACCGACGCCCCCGACCCGGTGCCGATGGGCAGCAACCTGGTGTACACATTGATTGTCGTAAACCAGGGGCCTTACGACGCGCCCAATGTCCAACTCACCAACACTCTGCCGGCTGGGGCCGAGCTGAACTCCGCAACCACATCCCAGGGGAGCGTCAGCACGACGGGCAATCCAATCCTGGCCAGCCTGGGCGCCATACCCAATGGGGGGGCGGCAACCGTGACGCTGTCCATCTCGCCGCCTGTGGCGGAGACGCTGGTGGATGGCGGCAGTGTCGGGAGCGACTATACGGACCCGGTGCCGGCCAACAATATAGCGACCATCACAACCAGTGTCATGCCGCTGCTGTCGGTCAGCGTGGCAACAAATCAACTGGTGCGCCTTTCCTGGCCGACTAATTTCATTCATTTTGTTCTGCAATCCGAAAGCGGGGTGGCCGCCGGCTACTTCTGGTCAAACGTGGTGAGCTTGCCGGTGGTCTCGAACAGTTTGGAGGTCGTCACCGAGACGAACCTCGCATCCTCGCGCTTCTACCGTTTGCGCCGGTAGGCTGGAGTTGAAGCGCAAAGCCAGGTAAACGCGAAGCGTCTTGGACTGCGCCAGTCCTCTGCCGCTTTGGGATGTCTTACCGTTCCCACCATTTCCACCCACTCAAATACGAGTCCAAACGCGGGGGGGAACCTTGAGCGCAAGGTTAGTCCCAAAAGCGCTAGAGGACTGGCCTCAGTCCACGACGCTGGCGCGCGGATTTGGGGACGTTCGGCTAAACTATCGGGGCTGCCGCGAAAGCGGGATGAAAAAGAGCTTGGTTCGCTTTCCTCGCGCGTCCGAATGGGACTGATAGAGGCCGAAGAAGACGGAAACCTCTTTTGAGTTCCGGTCCGTCCGGTGACGGTACAAATTCCATAGCAACGATTGGCTCGACGCGCCGCTGCGCGGGTCTTTCTCGGCCAGCCAAACCGACCATAAGGGTGAATAATCGCGCTTGATTTTGTGACTGCCCAGAACGAAGGGCTCGAGTGGCGCAAAGACCTGCAAGCGGGAATTGCCGTTGAAATCGCGGTCGCGAATGAAGAAGGGCCAGAGATAAACGGAGCGATGCCCGGAGTGGGTCTCGGTATTCCGATCGAGGGTGTTCGAGTAGAGGAAAAAGAAAAGGCGCGTCCGGCGCCGGTCCAGGGGCGGCAGGTTGGCGCGGTTGTATTTGTAAACAGGCCAGAGATAAAAATTATCCTCCAGGGTGGGGCTGTGGGCGCGGCTGAAGAGCGGCCAGACCCGGTGGGTGGTTTTGCCTTTGCCGTGGGCAAACACGACTAAGGGCCAGGGGGCGTCCCACTCGCGATACTCTTTCTCACGATCATCGACATGCGAGAAGAAGGGCCACAGGACGGTGGTCGAGTCGCGGCGGGGGGAGCGTTCAAAGCTGTAGAGGGGCAGGACGGCTTGTTGCCAAACGGGATTGTTCGTCCCGATGCCGTCATGATTATTAAAGAAAATGGGCCACAAAACGAAGAGATGGTCGAATCCGGCGACGGTTTGGGTTTCATTGAAGCCGTTGGTGACGGTGGTGACAGTTTTGTGCTCGTGGCCGACGACTGGCCAGAACTGCCACCCCTTCAGGCCCGGTCCGTGATGCAAATCGAAAAAGGGATAAACATAATTGTCGGTCACAACCCCTTTCTTCTTTGTTTCTGAAAAGAACGGGAACATCACAAAGAATATTTCGTCTTTAAAGAGGCGATGCTTGAGGTGGCCATAAAAGGGGGCCAACGCGGTGTAATCCTCCGCCGGGTCCGATGACCGTTGCTGAAAGTAGAGGGGGAACAGGGTAACACGCCTTCTGAGAGGCTCGTTGGGCGACGGGCCGCTGGCGAAGCTCAATACCTGGAAGAATTGCCAGCGGTACTGCTCGCCGTAGCGATCGTATGTCAGGATTGGATAGAAAAAGTCGAATTCGGTGAGGTCGATGGCAGGGTCCCGGGTGTACGAAAGCAGGGGAGGCAAAGCCCAGGTACTTTCAGACTCCTTTTGCTGGTGATAGAACAAGGGGCCCAGAACTTCAGTGCGGTAACCGGAATCGAGAGTTAGTTTAGAATCATCGAATAAGGGCCCGGCTTGGAGGGGGTCCTGACCCCAAGCCCAACCTGGGGGGCAGGCGATCAGGAACAGGAGGCAAAGGCTCCAGCCGGCCATCAAAGATAAGGCGCCTGATAAGGCCTGTCGCCGCACCAACCTGCTCCCGTAGTGCCGACTGGCACACCGCTGTATCGCGGATAGGCAATCCGTCGCCGGGCCATTCATCGAACGGCCTTCGATGGAATCGAGTCTTTGGCCTGCAACAGCCCGTTTGCGATAACGTTATCGCTACTCGTTTTTGGGTAGAAAACCGCCCATTTCATTTCAAAATTGACAAAAACACGCGTTTGCCTAATCTATTCTCATACTTGAGGTTTTAGACCTCGGTTCCTCTCGACCCGGTGTCGATCGTGCATTGTTGACACTGGGTCGTTTTGTCTCCTGCGGTTGCCTTGTCAGCAGATTTAATAAAGCAGGCAGAAAAGTCAGGCCGGCAACCATACAAGTGGCCAAGCCGGCAGCCATGACGTAACCGAGGCTTTGAATGCCCTGATGTTTGGCTAAAATCAAGCTGCCAAAGCCGGCGATGGCTGTCAAACCCGAGACGAGAACGGCTTTACCTGTGCTTCGGGCAAGGATGTTTGGGGTTTGCTCCTCGGCATAACGGTTGAGGATGTGGATGCCGTTTGTGACCCCGATGCCGATGACCAATGGCAGAGTCATAATATTGGCGGGGTTGAGTGGCACACCGAGGACACCCATGAGGCCGCCAAGCCACAAAAATCCGACGCCAACCGGGACCAAGGTCAGGGCCAATGAGAGCGGGCTCCGGAAGTGGATCAAGACCAGGATGACAATGGCGAGCAGAGAATAGCGAGCCGCTTCCTCGTAACTGCGTTTAAGGAGGTCGGTGTAATAAAAAAGCTGCACGGGTGTCCCGGTGACATTGGGGTACACGGCCTGCAACTGCTCGATAAACTCCTTTTGGTTGGGCCGCTGCCACACATCCTTTTTGGGATAGACCATGAGGAGGTACTTGCCGGTGACACCGATGAAGCGGTCGCGCAGGGATTGAGGCAGGTCCTGGACCCGGAGGCGCGCGCTGTTGTCCTGGGCCTTGAGCGCCTCGAAGGTCTGACGGACATCGTTGAACAGGGCCTGTTGAAAGGAAGCCAGCTTTAGGGCAGGGTTTTCAAGGCTGGCGACATCGTCGCTGAGCATCTCTTTGCGGAACTGGCCGATGGCGTCCTTGAGAGAAAGAAGCTCTTTAGCCAGGGTGGGCTGGTCGTTTTGGACATCGTCGTAAGCGGCGCCGAGGTAGCCTGAGAGATAATAGAGGGTGCGGCTTAGCTCGGGAACATCCGCTGGCGAGGTGTCAGGGGGAGAGAAAGAGATGCCGGCCAGGGCAGCCTTGATGTCGCCGATGATAGCGAGTTTGCGCGACTGGTCCTCGGTTAATAAGGAGGCAATGGATTCGACGTTGGCGACGGAAGGGAGTTTCTTGATTTGCTCCTCGAGAGTAACAGCCTGCTGGAGATTGGAGGCGATGACGGCGCCGAACAGGACGGATTTATCAGCCGAATCAATCAGCTTTTGCTCGAAGACGACGGCGGGGAGCCCCGCGCTTTGCATGTGGAGCAGGTCATAATCGAAATAGACCTTGTGAAGCTGGGTAGCAGCGGCGATGCACAAGGCCAGGGTGATGGCGGTAACGAGGACGGGGCGCTGGAGCCACAGGTTCTCGATGCGGGCCCGGCGTTCAGCGAGCTGCGGGTGTTCCTGATCGATGACGTTTTGTTTTCCCCTGAGCAAGAGCACCGGCAAGATGGTCATCATGGGAATGAGACAGACCAGCAAGCCGCCGCCGCAGATGATGCCCATCTCCTGGATACCCTTAAAATCGGTAAAGGCCATGGCCAGGAAGGCGCCGGCGGTGGTAAAGGCGCCGGTAAAGATGCCTTGCCCGGTATAAACCATGGCCTTGACCAAGGCGGCGTGGTCGGAGCGGCCCTTGCGCAATTCCTCCTCGTAGCGCGAGATGAGATGGACGCCGTAATCGATAGCCAGGCCGATTAGAATGGGGACAAAGGTAATCGTCAGAATATTGAGATGGCCGACAGCGAGTGTGGCGAAGGCCAAGGTATAGCCCAGCCCGATAATCAAGCAGAGGGTGGCCTTCACGGGGCGTCCAGTCTCCTGATAGCCGTAGATGAAAATCAGGGCGCAAGCCAGCAGCGACACGATACTGGCCACGGTGGTGTCCTTCTCCGACTGGGCCATTTCATCGTGTTCGAGGACGGGCTCGCCCGTGATGCCGACGTTGAGGCCGGGGACTTCGACTTGGGTTTGAGCGACCAGCTCCCGGAGGCGCTCGACGGCCTGGGCGTTGAGTTCGTCCCGTGGGGCTTGGGCCGTGACGAGGTAAATTTTTCCTTTGGCAAAGGTGATGTAAATCTGCTGTTCGGCATCTTCGCCGGGGCTAAAGAGGGCGTTAATTCCGGGAGAGGGGGGGGTGCCGGGCCGGAGGAGAGAAGCGCTGGCTTCAGAGACGATGCGTTCCAAGGCGGGAAAGGCCTTGATCATGGACTCCGTATCGGCGTCCTGCTCGCGTTTAGCGGTGCGGAACTGGGTGTTGATCATGCTAAAGAGCGAGACCAGGTTTGTGGTGTGGGTGAACTTCTGGATAAAGGGCCGATAATCGATGAGGGTCTTTTTCAGGTCGGCGAGGTCGGTTTCGGGGACAAAGAGGAGGGCCTTGGAGCCGAGCATCTTGAGGTCGCCTTTGTAAAAGACATCGTGAAAGCTCTTGGTGTCGGCTTCGAGCTTGGCGCCCAAGCGCTCGACGAACTGGCGGTTCTTGTCCGGGTCCTCACTCTCGACCACCACCACGAGGTCGTCCTGGGTGGGGAACTCCTTTTTGAAGCGGAGAAAGTTCTGGTGGTATTTTTTATTAGCGCCGACGAGGTTGCTGCGGCTGGTATCGAACTGGAGATTTTTGACCGTATAGCCGACGCACAAGACGAACAGGGCCAATTGGGGATAGACAAAAAGCCAGCGCCGGCGGAACAAAGCCCCGGCGAGCCAAACCAGGGCGCGCGCCACCAGGCTGTCTTCGGTGAGGCGTTTGATCTTCATCAACTCTGGACCTTGGGGCGGTCCTCGGGGAAGAGGGCGTTGGAATAGACCTCTTTGACGTCGTCGTGGTCTTCGAGAGCGTCCAGCAGCCTGTTGACGGCCGCCGCTGCTGAATCATCTTCCAACGGGACGCTGATAGTGGCCAACTCGGTAATCTCGGCCACAGCGGGCTTGATGCCTTTGGCCTCGATTTGTTTATGAACGGCTTCAAAATGGGGTGGGGCGGTGAGAATCTCGTAGCCTTCGGGCTCGGCTTTAAAGTCCTCAGCGCCGGCTTCCAAGGCAATTTCCATCAACTGATCCTCGCCGGAGGCCTCGCGGGGCACAATGATTTGGCCTTTGCGCTGAAACAGGCGGCTGACGGAGCCTTGGGTGGCGATTGACCCTCCATTTTTTGTGACGATGCTGCGGATTTCAGAGGCCGTGCGGTTCCGATTGTCGGTGGTGACTTCGACCAGCACGGCGACACCGTGCGGCCCGTAAATCTCATAAGCCAGGTCCTCGAAATTGACGGCCTGCCCGCCGCCGGTGCCCTTCTTGATGGCCCGCTCGATGTTATCATTGGGCATGTTGGCCGCCCGGCATTTAAGCAAGACCATGCGCAGGCGCGGGTTCATGGCGGGGTCAGCCCCGCCCAGCTTGGCGGCAATGCTAATCTCCTTGCCGAGCTTCGAAAAAATCTTTCCGCGCTTTGCGTCGATAGCGCCTTTGAAATGTTTTACCTTAGCCCATTTGCTATGTCCGGCCATAACGAATCGATTGGTTCACAAAAACTTGGAGCCGAGCCCGAGCTGGCGCCTGCCTGGCGGGCCGCATTTGGCCGCCGCGCTCCATCCTCCTGTATCAGACTGTCCCTGGCGGGGAGCTCATTGCAGGATACCTCTGGCTCATACCCGCCGCTATTGAAGCGCAAAACGAGACTTGGAAAAAGCTTTTTCGCCTTCGAGGGGGCTCGATGTTTGAGAGAGGTCCTGTTTTGTGTGGGAATGGGGGAATGGAGTGACGGAGTGATGAGACCGCAGATACCGGCGCGCGCTGCAAGCGCGCTGCATACCAGCCGGGGGCAACGCCGCGGGAAAAGCCAACCTCACCAGATTCTTGCGCATTGAAAGGCCCGGGATGTCGCCATTTTCATAAGCTGTCACGATGGGGTTGGTGATCACGATTCCACCGCACCAAGGCGGCCTCAGTCGTGTCTTCAAAAAGAAGGTACACCTTAGGCGATTTATGGCTGTCCGCCACAAAGGCCTGCAAAGCGATCCCCTGTTGATGTTCGTTGCTGACGCATTGAATCTGATGCGCTCTTGCTTTAGCTCTCAAAAGAACCGGCGCCATGAGCGCGGCGAGCAGTGCGACGATGCCGATTACGACCAGCAACTCAACCAGAGAGAAGGCGTAACTACACGGCTTTAGTGGACGTGCTCGGCTCATGTTGCTGAGAACCCGGCTAAGGCCGCTTTGTTTCCGCCCAGCGTCCGGGCTGGGGTCATACCAAACCTGCTTCGGCGCGGTCAGGACTTGTCGAACGACCCTGCTCTGGCGCTCCGGGCCACTGGCTCAGCAATGACAGCAAGGCGTAAACCCGAGTCGTCAACAGCCAGTGGTTCGCCAATTGAGTCCTCATGATCTTCTATTCAGTTGAGCCAGGTTCCTGAACCCGATTTGACCACGGGCAACATCCCACACGGCAGGGATGTCATCAATACCGAACAAACGAAGAAATCGGCCAATGAATCGAAACGCATGAGTTCCTCGACCCGTTGTGCGAAAGCGATGGAGGTGGAGCTTGGTGCCATCGGTCCACAGCAACTGATCGGTGATGAGAACAGGTCCGTCGGTGTTTGAGCGAAGCACGAAGCCAATGAGGATCAAGGCAGGCAGCAACATGACGAAAAGCACACACGCGAGCGTGCGCTCCACTAATCCGACACACCAGTTGGGCAACTGACAGTTCACAAGTGATGCTTCGGCGAACACCCGGCCTAAGCGGCGCGGGGTCTACGGCTTCCGATGGCAGACGGCACGCGCCATCCCGCGTCCGCTCCAGACCGCTTGTTGAGCGCGCGTGTATGGGAAATTATCATTTGAGTTTCTTCAACCCCGCCAGCGCCATGCGGATGCGATGGTCCGAGCGGGGGTCAGGACCGGCCGCAAAGCCAGGGGCCGGATACGCTCTGTCTATGGTCAGCGAGTTTGTGAACTCTCGAAAATCAACCAGGATGGTCGGGACGGCCGTTGAGGACGACGAGAGCATCGTGCCAAAAGCCCCCAAATAAACTCGCTGTCCGTCCGCCATGACGACGAAAGGCGCCCCCCAAACCGAGGGTTGTGGCAAATGCGGCAGCGCCTCTCGTTTCACGAACATTCTGTGGCGCGCAAAACCGTAGCTGAGGATGTCGGCGGCAGAAAGAACCGGTTCCTTGGCCAGCGGGAGTGTAGCCAACTCTCCAAGCGTCGCCGGACCCCATGGCTTGTCCGCCGTGAAGGCGACCAGGTAAATGCCGAACGAGTGCGGCTGGGCCTCGGCTGGACGCGTCGTCTCCTTGGGCGTGCCGGTGCAGGCAAGAAGGATGCCGGCAACCACAATTACGCTGAGATGCTTAAGCCTCATACAGTGCGGCTGCGTTTAACGGTCCGAACCAGCGAGCCCGCGCTCATGGCTATTGACATGCAAGCGTGTCACAATCGCGGGCTTCGTTGCATTCGGTTTGTTCGGCAGCGCATCCATCGCTCCTCAAAAAGGCGTCGTCATGAATTTCCTCACGAACAGTTTTCTGGAGATTTGAGCGCGGACTCCCCCTTGTGGAGAGGAAGTGGCCGCCGAGCCCGTCTCCCCGTCGGATGTAATAATGGCAAGGTTGATGCGCCCATCAGGTTGCGTGTTTAGCAATTCTTATGCCGATTTTGACAATTTATTGAAATAATTTCGACAAAATTTCGCCGCCAAACGGGAAAATCGCGTTTCTGATGGTCCGTACTATATAGAGCGATTGTGGGATCACAGCCGCCACAACTGAATGTCGAAAATGCGAAATAGTCGGAAATTTGGCGCTCGTTTCCTCTGGAACAGGTTTTGTGGCCCTATACATAGGGAGAGATCGTTCTCTCTCGGCCTTGGCGCCCTCTGCTCGAATGGCGCTGAAACCGCATTAAGGCCGAATAAAGGTAAATCAAATCAAATTCAACCAGATGAAGCCAATTCGCGGATAAAAGTGCTCCCCATCCCTCCGAAAATCCGGTCAACTCGGCAAAGAAACGGTAAAATGAATCCCATCGTCCCATCCCATTCCTCCCATTCCTCCCATCACTCCCATCACTCCCAGCCCCAGTCACCAAAAGTAACCAACAGACACCAATAGACACCAATTCGCGTATAAAAATGAACCCCCTTGCTTCCAACTTCCTTCCATCGAACCGCCCGATTGCAGAACGTCCTAATCCTGCCGCTCCAGCGCGACGCCGCTCGCTGGCGGGGGGGGGAGGCGAATTGTTGTGGTTCCGCCCCCCCGTGTCGCGCCAAACCCAGCCTCACCGTCAAGACTAGTCATGCCAGGTCAAGGTAAAAAAATCCCGGTGACGACTAAACATGACCATTCCACTTATGATTGCGTTCGCGACTTGAAAAACCCTGCCTGGTTGTGTCGCCTTTCGCAAGTTGCTGGCGTTCTTTGCGCGGAAACCTGAATTGTTGGAGGCAGGTCAGACTCCTACACACGGTGGGGATTGACGTTGGTTTTGGGGGGCTCGATTAAGCGGAGGAACTGTTCGATGCCGGTGATGAAGAGGTTGGTGTCGGCGAGGGGATCATTGTGCCTGCCCTTGATTTCCCAAAGGAGTTTGGGTTGGAGACCAGCGGCGAAGTTTTGTTGGGCATGATGGAAGGCGACCAACTCGTCCTGAGGGCTGTGCAGGATGAGGACCGGCCTTTTGAACTGGGGCAGTTTCCGGAGCGTGTCATAACGGATTCGCGCGAGGCGTTGGACAGGGAGCCACGGGAACAGCTCGGCGCCGAGGGCAGGCAGACTGGTGAAGGTGCTTTGGAGGATAAGCCCGGCGGTTTCGAGGCGCAGTCCCAACTCGGCGGCCACGCCGCCGCCAAGGGACTCACCATAAAGAAGGATGGAGCAGCCGGCGAAGCCCTTTTGGCGCAGCCACTCGTAAGCGGCCATGCCATCGACGTAGGTGCCTTCCTCGCTGGGCCGGCCCTGGCTTTGGCCGTAGCCGCGGTAATCGAAGAGGAAGACGTTGAGGCCGGTGGCCAGGAGGGCCTGGGCGGTTTGGAGGCGATGGCAAATATTGCCGCCATTGCCGTGACAGAACAGGAGGGCCAAAGCTGCCCGGGGTGAATTGGCATTGGCTGGAAAAAACCAGCCGTGCAAACGGACGTTATCGCGCGTGTGGAAGAAGACGTTTTCGAAAGGGCGGCCCAACTCGGAGCCGGTCGCAAAGGAGAAGCGACTGGGCTGATAGACCTGGCGATGTTCGAACCAGCGCAACATTACGGATGCTTCAGTAATTCCGAAGAGCCTGCCACACTCCGGGCGCGCGCGCCAGTTGACGGCTTTTGCCCCATTGGTATGGAGCCTCCGGAGTCCTTGGCCAATGACAAGGCCGGTTCTAAACCTTTGCAGGCGAGGATGTAAGGGGTCTCTTGTTGAGCAACTTCCGGGATGAAACAAAGGCGGCAGGCAGGCAATCTTTGTCCGGCTGGCCTTGGGGCTTCCTGGGCTGCATCTCATTTGAAACATCATTTGACGTGTGGTTTTGAATCATGCTAGGCTGGTTGTCATGACACCGGCTGAGGACATCAAAGTTGTCGTCAAGGCCGACAACGGCATGTACCTGGCGACCACCCCGGATGGTTTGGGATTGTCCAATGAAGTCTATGGCGCGGTCCTCTTCGATTACGTCGATGACAAGGTAGAGGAAAAAATCATCCAGCTCCGGCAACGCCACGGCATCATTCTCCAAGCCGTGCCGCTCAAGATGGAGGATGTTCTGGAAACCTGCGACCAGTGCGATGAGAAGCTTGTCCCCTTGAAGGCCTTCTTTGACGGAACGCAATTTCTTTGCCCCAAGTGCAGAGCAGGGTAGAGGGGCCGGTGTCAGGGTTTTGAAATACTAGGAATTAGCGTTCCTATCTTCGTTATCTTTGACAGATACAGGGTTGCCCGGGCGAGGAGTTTTCTTTATCTGTAAGTCCCTCGATGCGCCATTCCTTAACAACCGAGCCAATGAAGCACTCAATCAGCCTATGAACACCGCCCCTATTCGTGTCGCTGTCACCGGCGCCGCCGGTCAGATTGGTTATTCTCTTCTCTTTCGCATCGCCTCGGGGGCGATGTTCGGCCCCGGGCAGCCGGTGGTTCTTCACCTGCTGGAGATCGAGCCGGCCCTGCCCGCCCTGGGGGGAGTGGTGATGGAGTTGGAGGACTGCGCGTTTCCGCTGCTCAAAGGAGTGGTGGCTACGTCCAATCTCAATGAGGGCTTCGGTGGCGTCCACTGGGCGCTGCTGGTGGGAAGCGTGCCGCGCAAAGCGGGGATGGAACGCAAGGACCTCCTGGGCATCAACGGGAAGATATTTGTGGGCCAGGGCCAGGCGATTCAAAACAACGCTGCCCGCGACGTGCGTGTGCTGGTTGTGGGCAACCCCTGCAACACCAATTGCCTCATCGCCATGAACAATGCCCCCGGTTTGCCTCGCGAACGCTTCTTCGCGATGACACGCCTCGATGAAAACCGCGCTAAATCCCAACTGGCCAGGAAAGCGGGCCTGGACGTGACTGCCGTCAGCAAC
Source organism: Verrucomicrobiia bacterium (assembly GCA_035946615.1). Taxonomy (NCBI): domain Bacteria; kingdom Pseudomonadati; phylum Verrucomicrobiota; class Verrucomicrobiia; species Verrucomicrobiia bacterium. Next base: position 30,025 of record DASYZB010000150.1, on the reverse strand, counting down.
GTGGCAATCTGGGGCAATCATTCCTCGACACAATTCCCTGATTTCTACAACGCAAAGATCAATGGCCGGCGGGCCACTGATGTCATTTCAGACGAGGCCTGGCTCAAAGGCGATTTTATCAGTTCCGTGCAACAGCGGGGAGCGGCTATTATCAAAGCGCGCGGGGCCTCCAGCGCCGCCAGCGCCGCCAACGCCATCGTCGAGAGCGTCCGCTCGATCATTCAACCCAGCCCCGCGGGCGATTGGAATAGTGTCTCTCTCTGCTCGGATGGCAGCTACGGCGTCGAGAAGGGGCTGATCGCCTCATTCCCCACTCGCAGCAACGGCGCAAAAGTCGCGGTAGTTCAAGGCCTCGAGCTCAACGAATTCAGCCGGGCCAGGATTGACGCTACGGTCAATGAACTCAAAGAGGAAAAGAGCCTTGTGTCAGACCTGCTCCCAAAGTAGCCCCGGGCTCAACTGACTGCCAGAAGCGAGACCCTCTCACCCTTCCGGTCGCGGGCAATGCCGTTGGCTTTGGGATCAAGCACCGGCCTGCCATCGACCACGAAAATGTACTGGTGATGCCCGTGGTGCAGCGGCACCTCCACCAGCCAGGCCCCATCCGGCTGGCGTTTCATCGGATGCGCCCCGGGGTTCCAACCGTTGAAGTCTCCGGTTAAAAAGACCTCGCGGGCTGAGGGGGCAAGACAGACAAAGTGAACGGGCTTCGCCATTCGTTTGGCGGAGTAACGATCGGGAGCAAACAGAGGACTGGCGTTATGCATGGAGAACAACTTAATTTTACAACTTTCAATTCTTTCAAGCGGCCACAAAAAACCGCATGGAGAGAAAACCAAGACCCGCCTGGCAATGCAAGGTCAATTTTAATTAAAATTCGCTCAGCCAACGATTTGAGGCAGCTCAGGCTCTAAAGCGGAAGTGGTTCGCGGCGGCGGGCCTTACTGGGGCGACGGTGGGATGGACTACACACAGAGGGACCCCTCTCCCCGGCCCTCGCCCCTTCGGAAGGGGAGAGGGAGAAGCATCGGCAAATTCGAGATGTAGTTCATGTTACGGACTCCTCAGGTAAAGCGGCACGAGCGCGGAAAAAGACAAAGTGCCGCCTTCCAGGCGATGCCAGGCGCGGAGGGACCGGTTGTAGATTAGTATTCATCTTGGAGGCTATTTGGTGTAAACAGCGGGAAAGATTAGAAACGATGAGTGGGACGAAGGTATTGCTGATCGAGGATGATCCCGGGATTGTCATGACGTTGCGCCGTGTTCTGGCAGACGAGGGTCACCTCGTTCTGGTAGAAACAAGGGGTGATTCCGGGCTGAAGCGCGCACAGAGCGATGATGCAGTGGAAGTAGTATTAACTGACATGAAATTGCCCGGCCTGAACGGCCTCGATCTGGTTCGGGAGCTTCATTCGGCCAAACCGCGGCTGCCCATCATCCTGATGACGGCGCACGGCACAACGGAAACCGCTATCGAGGCAACCAAGAGCGGCGCGTACGAGTACCTGCTCAAGCCCTTCGAGATGCCGGAACTGATTACATTGGTCGAGCGGGCCATTGCCAGCAGGCGGTTGATGACCGGAGCAGTCGCATTGGGCGCTGCCGGAGAAGCGCGCGAGGCCCTGGTCGGCAACAGCCGCGTCATGCAGGGCATCTACAAGGAAATTGGCCGAATCGCCTCCAAACCGGTCAACATCCTCGTCCGAGGCGAAACCGGCACTGGCAAAGAGCTCATCGCCCGGGCCATTTACCAGCACAGCGATCGCGCCAAGAATCCTTTCATTGCCATTAATTGCGCCGCCATCCCGGAGACCCTGCTCGAAAGCGAACTCTTCGGACACGAGCGCGGTGCTTTTACCGGGGCCGAAGCCCGCCGCATTGGGCGCTTCGAGCAAGCCGACCACGGCACGATTTTTTTGGATGAAATCGGGGACATGACCCCCGGGACACAAGTCAAGCTCCTCCGGGTGCTCCAGGAAAAAACTCTTCAACGGCTTGGCGGCAAGGAAACCATTGCGGTGGATGTCCGTGTCATCGCCGCAACCCATCGCGACCTCGAGTCTGCTATCCGGGAAAACCAGTTCCGCGAAGATTTGTATTATCGCCTCAGCGTGGTCGTCATTCACTTGCCCCCCCTGCGCAAACGGCCCGAGGACATACCCGAGCTGGTCAATTATTTCTTGTGGCGTTACGCTGCCGAGCTTGGCGTACAAAGCCCCTCGATTCAGCCCGAGGCGGTTGAATTTCTGCGCGAGCAAAACTGGCCCGGCAACGTGCGGGAATTGGAGAATGTCGTGCGCAAGGTGCTCCTGTTGGCACAGGGCTACACCATTGGGATGGAACATGTCCGCGCCGCCCTGGCCCGCAACGGCCTCCCGGTCGAGGCGGCCAGCCAGACTCTGCGCGATTACGTGGGCCAGTTGCTGGCTGCGGCAGAACGGGGCGAACTGGCCGATATCCACTCGCGCCTCTTACAGGTGGCCGAAAGAGAACTGTTCAGCCAGGCCATCGAGCTGGCCCAGGGTAACCAGGCCAAAGCTGCCCGCTGGGTGGGTGTTTCGCGGCTGACGATGCGGGAAAAGCTCCTCCAGTTTGGCATCCATCCGGCAAAGGCGTAAAATCCCCAAATTTCAACTTCCGCTTCTTCCATCACTTACCTGGCTTGCCTTGCAGAACCGTTCGATTCGTTCCAAGCCCTTCTCGATATTCGCCATGCTGGTCGCATAGCTAAGCCGGATATAATCATCGGCGCCAAAGGCAATTCCTGGGACCGCCGCCACCTTCTCGGCCTCCAGCAAACGGGCGCAGAACTCGGTGGATTTGAACCCCGTTTTCGAGATGTTGGGGAACAGGTAAAACGCGCCTCTGGCATTGACGCAGGAAATCCCTGGAATGCTGTTGAGCTTCTGCCAGGCGAAGGTGCGCCGCCGGTTGAACTCGGCCAGCCAGACTTTCAGATGATCCTGGGGGCCGGTCAGCGCGGCAACGGCGCCCTTCTGGGCGAAAGAAGTCGGGTTGCTGGTGCTGTGGCTTTGGACCGCATCGATGGCCTTGGCAATGGGTTCAGGGGCCGCGCACCAGCCCAGGCGCCAGCCAGTCATGCTCCAAGCCTTCGCAAAACCGTGAACAATAATCGTATGCTCCAAATGAGCTGGGGAAAAACTCGCCACGCTTTTGTGCGTTGCCCCGTCGTAAAGCAGGTGCTCGTAAATCTCGTCGCTCATGATGAGAACGCCTTTCTCCACGCAGACGTCTCCCAGGGCTTTAATCTCTTCGGGCGTATAAACAGTGCCTGTGGGGTTGCTGGGTGAATTGAGGACAAGCAGGCGCGTGCGCGGGGTAATGGCCCGGCGCAACATTTCGGGTGTGAGCTTGAACTCGGTCTTATCGGTCGTCTCGATAATCACCGGCTTGGCGCTAGCCATTTTCACCATCTCAGGATAGCTCAGCCAGTAAGGCGCTGGGATGATCACCTCATCGCCCTCCTCGCAGGTGGCAAAGATCACGTTGAAACAGGAGTGTTTGCCGCCGCACGAGACGATGATTTGAGAGGGTTTGAAAGTAAGCCCGTTCTCGCGTTTGTGCTTATCGGCAATCGCCTGCCGCAGCTCGGGGATGCCCGCTGCCGGAGTGTATTTCGTAAAACCTGCCGCCAGGGCTTTGGCTGCCGCGTCCTTGATGTGCTGCGGCGTGTCAAAATCCGGCTCGCCGGCTCCAAAACCAACCACGTCCTGCCCCTCGGCCTTCATCTGCTTGGCCTTCGAATCAATGGCCAGGGTCAGCGACGGTGAGAGCGCAGCAGCGCGATGTGAAATCTTATAGTTCATGTCCGCTGAGACAAATAGCACCGGAAGCTCCCCGCGCAAGCCGGAATTGGGGCAAGCCGTCCCTCTCAGTTATCGGACCACTGTTTCATGGCGCTCTGGACGCGCAGGTAATCGGGCATCTCCTCGGGACTGGGTGTTTGGCCCAGGTAAGACACAATCTTGGGGACGTTCCAACGCCAATGCTCGACGTGGCCGTCGGCAAACGAGAGACAGGCGCCCTGGTTATGCCGATCGGCGGGAGTATCCCACCACTGAATCGGAAAGAATGGCATGCCGACCGGGTTGCCAAATTGAGAATCCAGCAGGGTGTCAGGATGTTCATCGATAAAAATGAAAAGGCGAGATGGCGTCGGCCGGATGATCGATGTGAGCTTTTCCCAACTGGGGATGATGCCGTAACCAAGCGGTATCAGGTACTCCCCATAGCCGTTGGCGGACTGGCTCATATTGTAGCTGCGGTTGCGCAGGCGCGGGAGTTCCTGGCCACCGGGGGTCACCACCTTCGAGAGGTCGGCGGGGCAGTGGTACAGCGAGACCGATGTGTTGTAAGGGAACAGCACGCCATTCTCCAAATCCACCGTGTTGGTATCTGTCCGCGCATGATCCGGGCACCAGGAAATACCCCTGGCGATACTGCCGGCGCCGGTGCCGGGAGCGCTGCCAGAATCGATGCTCATGATGGAGTTGTTCGGCGGCAAGTGATCCTGGTTGTCCACCACATACAAATGAAAACAAACCTGCAACTGTTTGAGATTGTTTAAGCAGGCTACCGTTTTTGACTCCTCTTTCGCCCGGGTAAGGACCGGCAGCAGCATGGCGGCCAGAATGGCAATAATGGCGATCACCACCAGCAGTTCGATGAGCGTAAACGCGCCCCAGCAACGAGAGCCGGTGGAGATAAGGCTATCGCGGCGCTTTTCGCGTGGTCTTTCAACCGAATGGACGGGCCATTGCATCGCACATACATGCCTAATGGAACTTTTATACCATACTCGAACCAGGCGAATATGTCACTGGGAAAAGCCTGGGGCTGCGGGGCTGGGGGTGCGGTCCTGGGTGCGCTCCCCTCCCAAGACCAATGACAAGGTCAGTTCCAAACCTTTATAGGAGCGACATAAGGAGTTGCTGATCAGGATTGTCACCTGGCCGCCTTTGAGTTCACCCGGAAGGTGCTGATCAGAGACTCCTTACGGCGTCTCCTACACTCAGGAATGGCGGCTCGTTGCTTCGACTCTGTCATTAGCCGGGGCTCCGCTCCTGTGCCTGTATGAAAGCTTGCGGCTCAGAACGTATCGGCGTTCTCGAGCTTTTTGGCGACGTTATTCAAACCCCGCGCGATTTGTTCGGCCTCTTCGCGGGTGGCATCTGGCGTGAAGATCAGCACCCCATCGGTGATGTGATTGGTAATGAGCGGCGCAGCCAACCACCGCCCGGCATTGAGTTTCTTCTCAGACGGCTCATAGAACTGGCTGAACATTGCCAGATGCCGGCCACGGTCAGCGGAGGTGTATTGTTCGAGCAGCCAGCTCCCCTCCCTGTCAAATTTAATTCGCAAGGCGAACCCGCCCACCACATCGATGACTTTGGCCTCCTTGACATGGACCTCATTGAGGAACGGCTCCTTGGACACAGTTAAAGAACTGGGGTGTTCGCGATAAATCGCCACTTCCTGGCTGTGGCCCATCGGATCGGGGTTGACCTCCTCATACACCCGAAGGGTGCCAAGCTGCTTTTTTGCCTCGCTTTGTCCGGTCTTGCAGCCGCAAAGCAAAGCCGCCTGCAGCGCCACCAGTAGATAGATATTGAATCGACGCCTGTGAATCACCATAGTGCGCCAAACAATCGCATTGCAGCGAGGAAGTAAAGAACTATGAGCAAGCAATACAACAAGGTCGAGAAGCGAAAACGCCTGAAGGCTTATCTAAAACGCAAAAAAATCGCCGGAAAAACGAAAAAAAAGCAACCCAGCCTTCCCCTATAGGCTCTTAGCCGGAAACATGCAGAAAGAAACAGGAGGAAACGGAGAGAACAGAGATTTTTGAAGCTCTTTGAGACCAATGGAGGCACAAACGGCGCCTCACCATTTAGTGAGCAGCCACAAGGGTGCAAGACATAGTTCTGGCTTCGCTTTCACACCTCTGTTTTCTGTTATCTCCTGTTTGAAGTTGTTCACAGCCGCAGGAGTTGAAGCTGCCGGACGGTGAATAATTCCGGCGAGGCAGCCACACTTGAATCGGAATTTACCGGAGGGAAATGAATTATTCACAAAGAACTGACAGGCGGGATTTGGTGAATAATTCTGTGCATAAGTTTTCATTGTATGCTCACGAATTTTTGATAAGCTGTGGCCAGTTCATTGAAAGCACTGAGATGCTCCAACGGCAGTCAACAGATTGCGGCTGGATGTCTCAAAGATAATCCCAGGTAACTGGGGAAAGGTTGAGTCAGGCTGGTTGGCTCAGCCCCTCTTGAAACCGGGCCGCGAGGTCCGGCGGTGGAGGCAGGATTCACCAGTTCCTCTGGCGGTGTTCGCGCATCGTCAGTACACGCGAAAAAGGAACTGTGCGGCAAGGCGCGATAAGAAACCGCTCTGAGCCGAGTCAAGTCGTCCGGGCCAGTTTCGAGCCCGGGCCAATCGCAGTTACCCAGAGGGTATCCGGTTGCTACTGTGCATCAGCACGGACGAGCGGCTCTGGCGGCACCAAAAACTTGGGTCAGCCAAAGGAAAGACGCCGAAAGGCGGGACAAAGTGAGAGCTCGGGCCGGGAAGGGCACGGGATCTAGGCAGGATCCGTGAAAACCTTCCGAAACGCCGGCGATGGTACAAACGCTACCGCTGGCTTGTGGTGAAAGGCAACCTGAGAGAGAAGAGGCGAGACCCGTGGCGCCGGGCGAACGCGCTGCTAAAAGCGGCGGCAGACCCGGAGCATCGTGGTGAAGACGCGGACAAGCAGGCACAAACGTGTCTTTGCCTGGTTCGCAAGCCGGTGGCGCAACCACCAGCCCAAGCGAGCTTAAAAGCCTCACTCGATAATTCAGCGGCCGCAAGGCGCTGGACGGCCCTGCTACGAGGCCGAAGACTCCGCTTGCCGTGGAGAATAGCGTCGGGAAGCTGGCAGCCCTGCGGGGCGCCCAATGCCAGCACGGGAAAGAGAGCTTGGCGAACTCCCATCCCCCATTTAGTCCCTGTCCGACCGAAAGGTTGGGCAGGGGCTTTATGTTTTGTAAATAGGCTTGCCTGACTAACAGTGTTGTAACAGATTCTCCTAACCGAACGAAAGCCAAGCTCTAACTGTTTACAACTTTATGGGACGCATCTATAACAATATCGTCGAGACGGTAGGCCACACCCCGCTGGTCAAGTTGAACAAGGTGACCGACGGAGCCCCCGCCACTATCCTGCTCAAATGCGAATTCTTCAACCCTCTGGGCAGCGTCAAAGACCGGATCGGGATGTCGATGATCGAAGACGCGGAGCAGCGCGGGATTTTAAAGAAGAACACCGTCATCATTGAGCCGACCAGCGGCAATACTGGCATCGCGCTGGCATTTGTCGCGGCGGCCAAAGGATACCAATTAATCCTAACGATGCCCGAGACGATGTCCCTGGAACGGCGCACCCTGCTGGCGATGTTAGGGGCGCGGCTGGTGCTCACACCTGGAACTGAAGGGATGAAAGGGGCCATCGCAAAGGCTGAACAATTGGCCAAAGAAACCCCCAATGCGTGGATTCCGCAGCAATTCGACAATCCGGCCAACCCGGAAATTCATCGCAAAACTACCGCCGAAGAAATTTGGCAGGATACAGACGGCAAGGTCGATATTTTGGTCTCGGCAGTGGGAACCGGGGGAACGATTACCGGTTGTTGCGAGGTGATCAAGCCGCGCAAGCCCTCATTTCAGGCCATCGCGGTCGAACCGAAGGATTCACCCGTGATTTCGCAATGCCTGGCTGGACAACCGCTTAAACCGGGCCCGCACAAGATTCAAGGCACCGGCGCAGGGTTCATTCCCAAGAACCTTCATTTGAAGGATTTCAAAGGCAATGCGCAGATAGTTGAATGCATCCAGGTGACCAACGACGACTCCTTCGCCATGGCGCGCCGGTTAGCCAAGGAAGAAGGCATTTTGGCCGGGATTTCCTCAGGCGCGAACGTCTGGGCAGCCATCGAGGCGGCCAAACGCCCGGAAAACAAGGGCAAAGTCATCGTGACGGTCGCCTGCTCGACCGGTGAGCGTTACCTCAGCACGCCGCTGGCCGCTGAAGCAAGGGCCCAGGTGGGCGGCTGAGCACGGCAGGCCGCTGGAACCGAAAGACGCAAAGTCGCAAAAAAAGAGTTGCGCTAGCGAGGCTCTGGCGGTAAGTATTACGTGTATCGAAGGTTTGTTAGCTGCACGGGGTGGGTCTGTGTCAGTGCCTTATCAACCGGTGCAGCGGCTTCCCAAAAATTCAAAGCTCTAAGTTTTCGGGGATTAATTCTGGAATGCCTTCGAGAGACACATAAAAAATGAGTACAGCGACCAAACACGACAATAACAGCCCTGTAACCGCCGACTTCGGCGCCGGCTACCTCGAAATCTCCGAAAAAGGCTTCGGTTTTCTCCGGACGGCCGAGAACCATTTCCACCCAAAACCGGCGGACATCTTCGTCACACCGGATACCATTAAACGCAATTTCTTGCGCGAAGGCAGCCTGGTAGAAGGCCCCACGCAACCGCCGCACCGGGGCAATAGCCCCCAGCTCAAGGCGGTCGATCGCGTCAACGGCATGCGCTTCGAGGAGTACACCAAATCCGTCCGGTTCGAAAACCTGACGACGATCGACCCGATTGAAAAATACCGGCTCGAGACCAGCCCGGACCTGATCGAGACGCGGGTCATCGACATGGTCACGCCCCTGGGCAAAGGCACCAGAGGGTTGATTGTTGCCCCGCCCCGGACCGGCAAAACCACCGTGCTCAAGCAGATGGCCAATGCCATCACAACCAATCATCCGGAAGTGTTCGTGCTCGTGTTGCTCATTGACGAGCGGCCCGAGGAAGTCACCGACTTCCAGCGCTCGGTCAAAGCCGAGGTGGTCGCCTCGTCCAACGACCAGGACCTGGAAACGCATGTGCGCCTCTCCCGTTTCATGATCGAGCGTTGCCGCCGCATGGTCGAGGCCGGTAAAGATGTTTTTGTGTTGCTGGATTCCATCACTCGAGTCGCCCGGGCCTACAACAGCGTTCATGGCGGCAGCGGCCGCACCATGACCGGCGGTGTTGATGCGCGCGCGCTGGAAATACCGCGCAAGATGTTCGCCTCCGCCCGCAAGATCGAGGAGGGCGGTTCATTGACGATCATCGCCACCGCCCTGGTCGATACCGGCTCACGCATGGACGAACTGATTTTCCAGGAGTTCAAAGGCACCGGCAATATGGAGCTGATTCTGGACCGCAAGCTCTCGGACCGCCGCTTGTTTCCGGCCATTGACATCCCCAAAAGCGGCACGCGCAAGGAAGAGAAGCTCTTCCCCAAAAACCAAATCGAAGCCGTGCGCAAACTCCGGCGTATGATGGTCGATCTGAACCCGGTCGAGGCGATGGAAACCCTGGTAGCCGCGCTCAAGAAGCACAAGACCAACGAGGAATTACTGGCCAAACTGGTCTGAAGGAGCGCGTCCGCCTCCGGCGCAATGGCTGGCGCCCACGCTGCTAGCCACGACTCTATCGACTGACAAATGCCAGCGCGTCCCAAGGCCGCAATCGACTCGCTCCATTCCCGGCCTCCTCTCGAGCGGATGCTCCGGATACATCAGGCGATTCAGACCGGCGCGTTTCCCAATGCTTCGAAGCTCGCCGCCGAACTCGAGGTCAGCACCAAATCCATCCACCGGGATTTGGAGTTCATGCGGGACAGGCTCGATTTGCCCCTCGAATTTAATCGAGCGCGGCTGGGCTACTTTTACACCGAGGAAGTCAGCGCCTTCCCAACCGTCCAGATTACCGAAGGAGAACTTTTTGCGCTGATTGTGGCCGAGAAATCTCTCCAACAATACCGGGGGACGAGCTTCGAGAAACCCCTCCTGAGCGCTATCCGGAAGATGGAACAATCCTTGCCGGACACCATCACGCTGGACCTGGCCGAGGTGGAGCGCACGATTTCATTTCGGACGCGGGCCGAACCGATAGTGGACCTGGGGATTTTTGATGCCCTTGCCAAGGCCACCGCTGCCCGGCAGCAACTCGAATTGACCTACCGCAAACCCGGCCAGCAACAGCCCGAGTCGCGGATTATCGACCCTTACCACTTGGCCAACATCAACGGCGAATGGTTCCTCTTTGCTTTCGATCACCTGCGAAAAGACATCCGGACCTTTGTCCCGGCCCGCATTAAAGCTGTTCGTATGACGGGCAAGGTCTTTGGCCGGCCCCAGCAATTCTCGCTCGAACAACGATTGCGCGACAGCTTCGGCGTCGTTTCGGGCCGGGGCGAATTTGGCGTGGTGATTCGCTTCAACAAACAGGTGGCGGATTATGTGCGGGAAAAGAAATGGCACGATTCCCAGGAGCTGAGAGAACTCAAGGAGGGAGGCGTCGAGTTGCGCCTGAAACTTTCGAGCCTGGCCGAGGTAGAGCGTTGGGTATTGAGTTGGGGCGGCGACGCTGTTGTCGTGCGCCCTGGTGAACTGGCTAAATCAGTCAAACGCGCAGCAGAAAAGATTCTAAAGGGATAGGATCCCCTAGCGAGGCGCGCCTCAGACCGTGGCTCGGTCCTGGTTATCGCACTCGGCGCCACAGCTTCGCGTTGCATTTTGACACGCCTTAACCCATCTTGCCGCCCGAAATGAAAGGCATCATCCTGGCCGGCGGCGCCGGCTCGAGACTGTTTCCGCTGACACTGGTCGCCAGCAAACAGCTCCAGCCGGTCTATGATAAACCCATGGTTTATTATCCCCTGACCACCCTCATCGAAGAAGGCGTCCGGGAATTCTGCCTCATTTCAACGCCACAGGACTTGCCGAGGTTTCGGCAGTTGTTGGGAGACGGCGCCGCCTGGGGCTTGCGCATCGAGTACCGCGAACAGGCCAAGCCTGAGGGCATCGCACAGGCCTTTCTCATCGCTGAATCCTTTATCGGCCAGGACCCGGTTACGTTGATACTGGGCGACAACGTATTCTACGGCGGCGACAGCTTTCACCGCGCCTTCGCCGAGTTCAAGACTGGCGCCATGATCTTCGGCTACCACGTCAACGACCCCGAACGCTACGGGGTGGTCGAGTTCGATGCAAAGGGAAAGGCCATCTCGATTGAAGAAAAACCCAAGCAACCCAAAAGCAACTATGCCGTGCCGGGGCTTTACATGTTCGATAACACAGTGGTTCCGGTAACAAAAGGCCTGAAGCCGTCGGCCCGCGGCGAGTTGGAAATCACCGATGTGAATGTCGAATACCTGCGCCGTGGCCAATTGCGCGTGTACCGCCTGGGCCGTGGATTCGCGTGGCTGGACGCCGGGACCAGCAGCAGCCTGCATGAAGCCTCCGCGTACGTCCAAACCATCGAGAAGCGGCAGGGAATCAAGATCGGTTGCCCCGAAGAAGCTGCTTTCCGGCGCGGCTTTCTTTCGCTCGAACAACTACAGGGGCTGGTCCAGCGAATGCCTCGCTGCGAGTACCGGGATTACCTGGAAAACGAGGTCATCGCCGAGGCCAAAAGGTCATGAAGCAAGCCCGGAAACTCGCGCATGGACTTTAAAGCCGCAGCCCGCCCCCGCACCTTATGAATGTTATCCGCTGCGACATTGAGGGTTTGCTGATCTTCGAACCAAAGGTGTTCGGTGATGCGCGCGGATTCTTCATGGAAACATGGAACCAAAAACGTTACCAGCAGGCCGGGGTGCCTGCCACTTTCGTTCAGGATAATCTCTCCGTATCCCGCCAAGGCATCCTGCGCGGCCTCCATTTCCAAAACCCAGGCCCCCAGGGCAAACTCGTCTCCGTCCTTCAGGGTGAGGTCTTCGACGTAGCCGTTGACCTACGCTTGAATTCGCCCACCTTCGGCAAATGGCACGCCGCGCATCTCTCGGGCGAGAATAAGCGCCAGTTTTTCGTGCCGGTCGGCTTCGCCCATGGTTTTCTTGTGCTGAGCGAATCGGCCATGTTCCATTACAAATGCACTGAGTTTTACTCTCCAAAAGACGAAATGACCCTGCTCTGGAACGACCCCCAACTCGCAATCGAGTGGCCAATGGCCGCTCCCATCCTCTCCGATAAAGACGCCAAAGGTCTGCTGTTGCGAGACATCGCCCGCGAACGCCTTTTCCCATGAACATTCTTATCATTGGCCGCATCGGCCAGGTCGGCTGGGAACTCAGGCGAACACTCGCGCCGCTGGGCAAGATAACCGCCGTTGATTATCCCGAGATTGATTTGACCGATGGCAGCTCCATCCGAAACTGGGTCCGCAAAACCTCACCGGCCCTCCTCGTCAACGCCGCCGCCTACACCGCCGTGGATAAGGCCGAAACCGAACCGGAGCGCTGCAACCAAATCAATGGAATAGCTCCTGGAATACTGGCAGAAGAGGCCAAAACCCTCGGCGCGCTTCTAGTCCACTATTCAACCGACTACGTTTTCGACGGCGCCAAAACGGCCCCATACGTGGAAGAGGACGTCCCCAACCCGCTGGGCGCCTATGGCCGCTCGAAGCTCGCCGGGGACCGCGCCATCGAGCAGGTCGGCTGCCGCCGTTTGATTCTCCGGCTCTGCTGGGTTTATGGGGCGCGCGGTCAAAACTTTATGCTCACCATGATGCGCCTGGCCCGGGAGCGGGAGAAACTGCGTGTGGTGCGCGATCAACTCGGGTGCCCCACGTGGTCCAGAATGATAGCCGAGACTACCGCCCAGGCACTCGCGCAAGTCCTCAGGGCCCCCGAGCCCGGCCATTGGGAGGGCCTCTATCACCTCGCGGCCTCCGGTCAGACAAGCTGGCACGGGTTTGCCGAGGCGATTGTGGCCCTCATGCCCGAGGCGCAGAAGAAGTGCCAACTCATCGAGCCGATAGCAACTCAGGAGTATCCGTTGCCCGCACGCCGCCCCGCTTATTCCGTCCTCTCCTCTGAAAAGCTCCGGCGCGTTTTTGGCCTGCAATTGCCCGACTGGAAGGAGAGCCTGACGCACGTTCTCGAGAAATGACTGGTTTGATACTTTATTCCCATCCATGAAACTGCTTGTCACCGGGGGCGCCGGGTTTATCGGGTCCAATCTCATCCACCACATCATCGGCAGCCCTGAAGTCGAGCGCCTGATCAACCTCGATTGCCTCACCTATGCCGGGCACTTGGCCAATCTCGACCAAATCAGCCGTCACCCGAAGTACGCCTTCGAGAAAGTGGATTTGCGCGATAAGCCAGCCGTTTTCGATGTGGTAAAGCGTCACGACATCACGCACGTGATGCACCTCGCCGCTGAATCCCATGTGGACCGCTCCATCACCGGCCCGGGAGATTTCATCCATACCAACGTAGTGGGCACTTTTAACCTGCTCGAGGCCTGCCGCGCGCAATGGAAAACTCCGGCCTCCGGCACACGCTTTCACCATGTCTCCACGGATGAAGTCTATGGCAGCCTGGGCCCCAAGGGCCTTTTCACCGAGACAACCCCCTACGCCCCCAATTCGCCCTATTCGGCCAGCAAAGCCTCGAGTGATATGCTGGTGCGCGCCTATGACCACACCTACGGGTTGGCCACAGTCATCACGAATTGCTCCAATAACTATGGCCCATATCAGTTCCCGGAAAAGCTCATCCCGGTCGTGATTCAAAACGTCCTGGCCCGCAAAGCCGTTCCGGTTTATGGCGACGGCATGAATGTGCGGGATTGGTTGTATGTGCGCGACCACGCCGAGGCGCTTTGGCAGGTCCTCATGCGAGGGCGCAATGGAGAGACCTACAACATCGGCGGACACAATGAATGGGCCAATCTGCGCATCGTCGAGTTGATCTGCGATCTCATCGACGAGCTGGCGCCGCGCCTGGGCGGCAACTCGCGCAAGTTGATTTCGTTCGTTCAGGACCGCCTCGGCCACGATCGCCGCTACGCGATTGACGCGTCCAAGATTCAAAAAGAGCTGGGCTGGGTCCCGGCCCACAAGTTCGAGCAAGGCATCCGCGAGACCGTCCGGTGGTACTTGGATAACCAGGAATGGGTCCGAACAGTGATGGCCCGGTGAACCCTCGACGCGCTCCGATACGAGCAGGTAGCCCGCTCACGCCGCAGGGCGGATTGACTACGCCTCGGACCCGTGCAACAGAAAGGCCGGGTGAGGGATATGGACAAAAAGCGAATTGTCATCATTGGGGGGGGCTTTGGTGGCGTGAAATGCGCCGGCAGCCTTTGCCGCGAATTGCCGCCGGGCGCGGCGGATGTTGTTTTATTTGACAGGCAGAATCATCTCGTATTCAGCCCTCTTTTGGCGGAGGTCGTCGGTTCGTCAATCGAACCTTTGGATGTCATCGTCCCGTTGCGCCAATTGCTGCCCCGGGTCTTTTGCCGCACCGAAGAGGCGCGGAGCATCTCGCTGGCAACCAGCGAAGTCGAGTACCTGGGCGAGGACGGGCAGCTCACCCGGATGGGCTACGATCACCTGGTGATTGCTTGCGGCAATATTACCAACCTCAACGTTGTCCCGGGCATGGCGGACCATTCCATCCCGCTCAAAACGGTCGGCGACGCCGCCAATCTGCGGGCCCATTTGATGGAACAAATGGAGCAGGCCGAAGTTTCGCGCGACCCGGCTCGGCGGGCGTGGCATCTGACGGTGCTGGTGGTTGGCGGCGGCTATAGCGGGGTGGAAGCCGCCGGCGAAATCAACGATCTCCTGCGGGACAGCTCCCGCTATTTTCGCACGTGGCAGAAGTCCGATGTAAAGGTCATCCTGATTCACTCGCGCGACCAGATTCTTCCCGAGATCAGTCCCAGCCTGCGCGAGTTTGCCCGCAAGAAGATGGAACAGGCGGGCGTCCAGATGGTCCTCGATGCGCGAGTCACCTCCGCCACCCCGGAAGGCGTCGGTTTGCAAGATGGCCGTTTTCTCCGGGGCGGCACGATCGTCTGCACGATTGGCAGTTCGCCTGCCCCCGTGGTTGCGGGTTTGGATGTGGCCAAGGAAAAAGGACGATTGGTGACCGAGTTGGACATGCGTCTCAAAGGGCGCCAGAATATCTGGGCGATTGGAGACTGCGCCTGGATTATCAATTCGCATAACGGGGAACCTTCCCCAACGACCGGCCAGTTTGCCGAGAGACAAGGCCGGCAGTGCGCCCAAAATATCGCCTGCACCCTGCGTGGACGGCCCACCAGGCATTTCTCCTTTAAACAACTGGGTGAACTCTGCTCCATCGGCGGCCATTCGGCCGTCGCCGATCTGTTCGGGATGCATCTCTCGGGCTTTCTCGCGTGGTTCGTTTGGCGTGGCGTTTATCTGTTCAAGCTCCCCACCTTTGGCCGGCGTTTGCAGGTCGGATTTGATTGGGCATTTCTACTGGTGTTCCCGCGCGACCTGGCTTATGTCCGCACTGAGCAAACCGAGCGGGTGTCGCACGCCCATTACGATCCGGGTGAGTTCATTATTCGCAAAGGGGAGGCCCCCACGCATTTTTACGTGCTCGAAAAAGGCGAGGTCGAGGTGGTGCGCTCCCAGGATGGGCAGGCCGGTGAAGTCATCGCCGTGCTCGGCTCGGGTTCTTTCTTCGGCGAGCGCGCGCTCCTGGGCAACCGCCCGCGGGTGATGTCGGTCCGGGCCCGCTCCCCGGTTGATGTCCTGGTGATGGGTAAAAACGTTTTCACGCAGTTCTCGGAAGCCCTGACGCCGCTGCGCGATGCCTTGGCTCAAACCCTCAACCGCCGCACCCTGGACGTGTGGAAGGACCAGCCCCAGGTTCACGAACTGCTCAAACAAACCCCGGTCCGGCATCTGATGGAACCCGTCCCCCAACCGCTGCTCAAGCCCTCCGACACCATGCGCGATGCCGGCCATGCCTTTGTCGAGCATCCCCACGAGTTTTTTTTTGTTTCAAGCGACAACCAGACCCTCGATGGGGTCGTCACGATTACCGATCTCCTCCGCTGCCACGCCAATAACGGCACACCCGACACGCCCGTCAGCGAATTCATGACAAAAAACCCCGTCACAATCGCCAGCGACGACCACTGCGCGGTGGCCGGCAATGTCATTCGCGAGTATCGGCTCAAGACGTTGCCCGTTGTGGAGCATAAGGAGAGCCGGAAGCTGGCCGGCTGCCTGCGAGTCCGCCGGCTCATGGCGTATGTCTTTAAGCAAACGGCGGCGCGCCGGGATCACCAGGCCGGAAACGTGCAGAAGGAAACAAGAGGAAACGGGGAA
Organism: Verrucomicrobiia bacterium; assembly: GCA_035946615.1. NCBI lineage: Bacteria > Pseudomonadati > Verrucomicrobiota > Verrucomicrobiia > Verrucomicrobiia bacterium. Next base: position 13,817 of record DASYZB010000150.1, on the reverse strand, counting down.
ACGAAGTGATGGAGTATTGCGTTTTTATTTAGCCTTTAGCCTTCAGCCTTCAGCCTTTCCGCTCTACTGCGGCGCCCCGTCTTCGAGAGGGACTAACCCGTTGGAGATCGCGAACTTCGTCAAGCCGGCTACGGAGTGGATGTCCAGCCGGCGCATAATGCGTTCCCGATGCGTTTCGATGGTCCGGACACCAATCCCAAGCTGGCCTGCAATTTCTTTGTTGCTGCGGCCCTGGGCAATCAACACCAGCACTTCGCGCTCCCGTTCGGTGAGCTGGGCGAAGGGCTCTTTTTTGCCTCCGCTATTGACCAGTTGGTTCAGAGCAGCCTGGGCTATTTCGGGGCTAAAGGAGCTCTGGCCGGCATAGACCGCCTCGATGGCGCGCAAGAGGGTCTCCGGAGAGGCCTCTTTGGACACGTAACCATGGGCCCCGGCCTGGATAATGCGGAAGATGAATTCTTTGGTGCTATGGACGGAAAGCACCAGCACTTTGATATGGGGCGCCGCCTTGCGCAAATCCTGGGTGACAGACAGCCCGTCACGGCGGGGCATGGAGATATCCATTAAAACAACATCGGGTGAGAGCTTGAGCGCTTTCTCGAAGGCCTCCTGGCCGTCCGCAGCTTCGCCGATTATTTTCAGCCGGTCCAGCCGTGACAGGCAGGATTGCAGCCCCTGCCTCACCACCGGATGATCATCGACCACCAGTATTCGGATTCTTTCTTTTGTCGCACTCACCATCCGCTATAGCTTCTGCGCTTTGTGTTCACCGCCAATGCTACCAGAACCTCCTTAGGAAGTAAAGACATTTGCTCCGGCTTTTGTAATCGGTTAGTGACGGCGGGCGCTGCCGCCTAAAGGCGGCGTTCCGCGCGTCCGGAACGCCGGCTTCAGCCGGCAGCCCCGTAGTCACTGAGGCATTACCGGCTTTTCCAACCCAGGCGCGTAGCGGGTTGAATTTAAAAGCATCGTCCAATCAGGGCCACAAGGAAATCCCCGGGTTATTGCCGGATTCCGCGGCCATTACAAAGCTCCGTAACGCGCCGGCGGGTTGGGGCGGCCTCCCGTCGCAGTGAAAACCGGGCGGCCATTTTTCTTTGCCGGCGCGGCGGATGAAGGAGATTCTCGTGGCGGTGCGCGGCAACGGCGGGTAAGGGGGCCGAGGCGGCTTGAGGCGGCTGTTGCTTGTGCGTTGGAGGGCCGGATCGGTTACCGTAGGTTACCGTGGGCTTCCGTGGCTTACCTATCGGTTACCATCGGTTACCGCGGGTGGTCGTTGGGTTACCGGGAGGTTACCGGAATTTGACTCGAGACCGGGTTATGACGCTCTCACGCTCCACCGTCAACGCTCCACGTTTCTTTTGTGGGAATGCGGCGGCAAGGGGGGGTAGGGGGGGTAGGGGGGCGGTTTGGGGGTGTACAGCCGTCCCACCGTCCCAAGGCCGGTAAACACGGGCGATTCTCACTCTTGCAACCGTCCCACTGCCGTCCCAGACCGTCCCGTGCCGTCCCAGAGCGGTCCTCTGCCGCTTTTGGATGTCCTGCCGTTCTGACCCTGCCCCCCCCCAATTCGATGCCACTGGACGTGAGAGTGGAACTTTATGCAAGGGGCGGCCCGAAAAGCGCCAGAGGACTGGCGCAGTCCACGACGCTTCGCGCGGACCGGGACAAGAGGGGCGCGAAGCGCTTTCTGCTTTCTGCTTTTCGCGTTTCCAATTACCCTGCCGCGGTGTTGATTGCAGTCTGGCTGAAGAAACGTTTCACCCATCGAGAATCCGGCCCCGCTCGACCCACGCAAGCCGTGGATAGGGATCGTCTTGGTGTGCTTTGGCGCCTGCTGCGCCCGGGACGGGACGCACTCCGCGTCTATCCAAAGCGGCGTCGCGCAGGGCTTGCCGCCGCACTCCAAAATGGCGGGGCCGGTGCGGCACTGGCCGCTCTTGGCATCTTATTGGGGCTGAACCCATCGGCTTCGGCACAGGTAAGCACGGTTTCCAACAAATGGGCCGTTCTCATCAAATACCCCTGCGATTCATCCCCGGCCATTGACAGCGAAGGCAATATTTTCTTCGGCACGTGGGACGGCAAACTCTGGGCGCTGAAATCCGACGGCTCGCGCAAGTGGATTTTCAGCACCGGCCATGAGATAAAGTCGGCTCCGGCCCTGGGCGGCGACGGCACGGTCTATTTTGGCTGCCGTGACCGGAAGGTCTATGCGGTCGGCCCTGACGGCAAAAAGAAGTGGGATTTCAAGACCGGCGCCTGGGTGGACTCCTCGCCCGCCATCGGCGCAGACGGCACCATTTACGTGGGCTCGTGGGACAAGACCTTCTACGCCCTGAATCCGGACGGCTCGAAAAAGTGGCAGTTCCCGACTGCCGGCGAGATTGTCTCCTCGCCAGCGATTGGCGCCGCGGGACGGATATATTTCGGGTCACACGACCGGAATTTCTACGCGCTGGCGCCTGATGGAGCCAAGGCCTGGGCATTCGCCACCGGCGGCCCGATAATTTCATCGCCAGCCATCGACCGCGACGGCACGGTGTATTTCACCTCCGTCGATGGTTTCTTTTACGCCCTGGATCCGGATGGCCAATTGAAATGGCGGCTCAAGACCGGCGGCATCACCGAGTCCTCGCCGGTGATTGGGCAGGACGGGATGCTTTATGTGGGGGTGAACCAACAGCTCTGGGCCCTTACGCGCGAGCCAAAGAAGAAGTGGCAGTATGGGCTGGGTGTGGCCTGGTGGGACCCGGTTGAAGTCGCGCCGCTGGCATTGGCTGATGGTTCGGTTTGCTTCATATCGCATTACGGGCTGCTCACCAACCTGGATGCCGATGGCAAGTGGAAGTGGCATTATTACATGTACGGGAACGGCACGGTCTCGCCCGCAGTGGCGCCTTCCGGTAGTATCTACACCGCAGGTCAGTACCCAACGAATGGCATCTGCTTTCAGGCCCTGCGCACGGATGCGCCTCTGGCCCAATCCCCCTGGCCGAAGTTCCGGGGCAACCCGGAAAACACTGGCCGCGCCGCGCCGGCTGAACTTCAGAGTGTGCGATAGAATGCCGTCTCTCGTGCGCTCTTTCAAGAAAGCCCCCGATCTCGCCGCACTGTGGATTCTCCTTTGCGCCTTTTGCAGTTGTGCGGGTTGGATTTTATCTCTCCTGCATGAGCTCAATGGGCTGGGGTATATCGTCGCTTTCGCCCTGGCCCTTGGCGGATTTGCCTTGTGGGCTTGCACAACCGAGGTTGGCTTGCGCCTTCCTCCTGCCTCGAAGTTGGTTCGTCGCTTCAAACGCCCGTTGCCGCTCTCCTTTTTGATTCTGTCAACACTGGCGTTTGTGGGGGGCGCATTGCATCCGCCGACCAATTGGGATGCCCTCACCTACCGCGTGCCGCGAGTCCTGCATTGGCTGGCAGAAGGGCGCTGGCACTGGATACACACGGTCTTTCCGCGGGTCAACCTGCGTGGGTGCGGCTTCGAATGGATGATGGCCCCGCTCATCGCGCTGACAAAGACCGATCGCCCCTTTTTCCTCATCAACTTCATCTCGTTCGCGCTGATGCCCGGTCTGTTTTTTATGAGCCTGCGCGGGGTGGGTGTGAGAGGCCGAGTCGCCGCGCAGTGGATGTGGATTCTGCCAGCGGGCTATTGCTTTCTGCTGCAGGCGGCCAGTTTGGGCAATGACCTGTTCGCGGCATTCTTCGCGTTGGGCGCGTTTGCTTATGGATTGCGCGGTCGCCAGCAGGGCCGAAGCGGGGACCTATGGCTCTCGATGCTGGCCATCGCGCTGACCACGGGCGTGAAGGCGAACAACCTCCCGCTGGTGCTTGTGTGGGCGGTTGTGGTTGCCCCCTGCTGGCGCCTGCTTTCTGCCAGGCCCATAGCCACAGTTTCAACCGCGCTTGTCTGCCTTCTGATTTCTTTTTTCCCAACCGCCGTTCTCAACTCGTGGTATGCGGGGGATTGGACAGGCACAAAAGCCGAAGGGTTTCCGCCATTGAGGAGCCCGCATCCATTGGCAAGGATCGAGGCAAACAGCGGGGTCTTGTTTATGCAAAACTTCGCGCCCCCAGTAGCGCCGTTTGCGAAATGGTGGAATGCACAGGTGGCCCCGAGCCTAGCCTCGCAGGCCATGACCTCAGAAATGGGGGCTTTTGGACAAGACATGCGGGAGAGTCCTGTGTTCCGGTTGGACGAACTGGCAATCGAAGAGACGACAGGGATGGGTTTGGGTGCTTGCGGCCTCTTGTTGGTTTCGACGATTGCAGCCTTGCGGTTTGCGTGGGCTCAGAGGTCCCCCACGTCTGGCCCGAGTTTGGGGCGGCGAGACGCCGCCCAAACTCGCGGGCGAGGACGCCCGCGCTGCGCTGTGAGCCCAAGCCAGGCATGGGTTCTGGCGGCCATTGCGCTGACGACCCTGGTGTTCCTCGCGGCATCCTTTGCCACCGAGTTCGAGGCGCGCCTCATGAGCGCCTACTACCCGTTCCTGGTAGTCCCGTTTCTCCTTCCGCTCGCCCACGCGCAGATTGTGCGTCAAAGATGGTGGCGGATTGCCGCCCTGGCCGTAGCGGCCATGGCAATCATTCCTTTGGCGCTCAGCCCGCCTCGACCGTTGCTTCCAATGCTAACGATTGTCAAAAAGCTGCGGCAGCATGGGTGGTCCAGCCCGCTGGCCGTGCGAACCGAGCGGGTGTATTCGGCCTATTCGATTCGAGGCGAAGGTCTCGAACCTTTGACTCGGCTCCTGCCCTCGGACGACAAGAGGCTCGGGTTTATAGGTGTAGATGATCCCGAAACGAGTTTATGGAAACCTTTCGGGTCGCGCCGCGTTATCGATGTGTGCCCGGTCGACACCGCCGCCCAACTCCGCGCCGAAGGCATCCGGTTTATCGCCCTGCATTCCCCGCGCTTTGCCGAGGAATTCCGAATCCCTGTGGAGCAGTGGTGTTCGGAAATTGGCGCGCGAACGTTCCAGACGCTATCATTGGATTTGCGCGCCGGTGAAGGCCCGTCGGAGTGGCGGGTGGTGGAGTTGCAGTAACAATGGGCGTTGGGTGAGGCATGCCCCATTCAGCCGTCCCTCCGGGACTAATTGCAACTCCAAATGTCACCTAACGTTGAAACGTTGGGCTATTGTCGGATGTCCCTCGGGGACAAGCATTGCCACTAAAACCCCTTTGTCTTTCAAATCCCGAAACCGCCGGCGATTTCGGCAGAATGCAAAATCCCGATGTTGGTGTGGTAGCGCAAGCGGCAGCCTGTCCCGGAGGGACATTTGATAATAGCCCAATGCTTCAGCATTGGGACCGGTCGTCAAAACCTATCCAGTCCCGGAGGGACGGCTGAACTCCATCCCACAGGTGCAAATCGAAAATCCAAAATCCAAATTCAAAAATCCATTCTGCCTCCTTGTGCGGCGGGAAGGGCAAAGCTATCGTGCGCGGCATGTATTGGCGCGCGGCGCGAATCGAATTTGCTGACGACCGGATGCCGGGCTGCCGGTCCCGCACGCGGGCCAACATCCGGTCCACCCGCGAGCCGGGCTCCTTTTCCTGAGCCATGTCGCGGATCAAACGGCTCGCGCATTCTCTGGCGTCCGGATACGTCCTGCTCGGCGCAAACGTCATCTACACCTTGACCTCATTCCGGCTGGCGGGGAAATACCTCGGCCCGGCGGAATTCGGCCTTTGGGCAGTCGTAACAAACCTGGCGCAATACATCGCGCTCATTGACCTGGGGATGACCAGCACTTCCCGGATTCTCATCGACTACAAAGACCACCGGGACGCGGGCGATTACGGGAGTGTGATTAAAACATTTCTCGTCGTGAGCCTTATCCAGGCGATTCTCATTGTGCTGCTCAGCATCGGGCTGGCCGTTGCCCTGGTCCCGGTGCTGCACATCCCGGGAACGCTCAAGCACCAGTTTATATACCTGACAATCGGACAATGCGGTGTCCTTGGGGCCGGTTTTTTGAGCCGAATTTTCCCATTTGTCCTCTCGGCCCATCAACGCTATGACCTCGTCAATTATACCCAGACCGCCGGGTTCGCCCTGGGCCTTGGCGCAATGTGGGCTGCATTCGTGCATCACCAGGGCATTTACAGCACGCTTTGGGCCCAGTTCGCCTCCTGGCTTGTAAACGGCGCCTTGACCTGCGTCTGGGTGCTGCGGATGCAACTCCTCCCGGCTCGACGTTGCTGGGGACGCGCCACTTGGAGCCGCTTCCGAGAATTGTTTGCCTTGGGCTCGGACCTGTTTCTCTATGCCCTCGGGTTCCAGATGCTGAGCGCGAGCCAAACGGTCATCCTGACCCGCCAACTCGGCCTCGAGGCCTCAGCCCTTTGGTCGGTTTGCACACGGACCTTCAGCCTGGTCAGCCAGATTATTTACCGGGTATTCGATTATGCCGGGCCGGCGCTGGCCGAAATGATCGTTCGCGGCGAGCGGGAGCGGCTCTACCAGCGGTTCCGTTCGCTGGTGGTGTTATCCGCCTCGCTCAGCGTGTGCGCGGGAACCATCTTTGCCATTTGCAACCAGCCATTCGTGGCGCTCTGGATGCGCAGACAATACGGCTGGTGGCCACTCAACGATGGTTTGTTAGCGTTCTGGCTGGTGCTGCAAGCGACCACCCGTTGCCATCTGGGGCTGGTGGGGGTGAGCAAAGAAATCCGTTCGATGCGTTTTATCTATCTGGCCGAAGGCACCTTTTTCGTGGTCCTGGGGCTGCTGGTGCTGCGGTGGGGGGGCATTACGGCCATGTTACTTTGCTCGATTGCGGGCACCATGCTCTTCAGCGCGCCGTACGGCTTTTGGCGGACCAGCCAGTATTTCAACGTTCCGTGGAAGGTCCCCTCGTTCGAGTGGTGGCTTCCCCCGTTGCGCCTGGCGCTGGGCCTGGTCCCATTGGCGGGCCTGCTTTGGTGGCTGACCCGGCCACTTCCTCTGCGCCCGCAACTGCTCATCCGCGGAGCGGCCAGCGCGCTGCTCGCCCTGCCGCTCCTGTTGCGTTTTGGCCTGGATGCAGAGCTTCGCAAGGAGATACTGGCTCGGGCGCCCGCTCGATTTCAGCCTCTCTTACGAACAATCGCTTCTACAAGGATGAAAGATGAGGGATGAAGGATGAGGGATCAAAAAGTTTAAAGGCTCGCCAGGCGATGAGTGTCCCGGAGGGACACCCGAGAATAGCCCAACGCTTCAGCGTTGGGTTTGAGCCCGAGATGAGACAAAAGTCCCGGAGGGACGACTGAGCGCGCGGCCGGTTTTGGTTGGGTGGTCGCCGGTGGCCACAAACTCCACGGTAACGTCCGGCCCGATCCAGTTTGTCCGGCCTATGTCCGGCCCGCAGGCGTTCTTTCGTGTGGTAACGCCCTGATGCAGGGACCAAAACCAACTGCACAGTTACGTCTCGGGCGGGTTGCGGCGGGCAACATTCCTGCAGCCCCCGGAGCGTTCCACCAGCTCGGTGATCACCTCCTCGTAGGCATCGACCACACTTTGTTTCGTATATTTCGCCAGGAAGTCGCGGCGCCCTTGAGCGCCGAGTTTGGCCCGCAAATCCGCATTTAGGGCCAAGCGCTGGATCTCCTTAACCATTTCAGGCTCGGTTTGGACAACAGTCCCGCCGGCAAAATCACTGATGCACCCACGGTCCATTGAGATGAACGGCTTGCCGGCTGCCATGCTTTCAATCAGGACCAAGGGCTGCGTCTCGGCTTTAGTTGGAAACAGAAAGATGTCCATGGTTCGGAATGCGGCCTCAGTCATGGCGCGCCCCAGTTTGTCCAGGACCAAGACTCGTCCCTCGGGAAATTCCGGAGCCATTTGGGCATCCAACTGTTCCATGGCGCGTGAATAATCATTGCGTTCGGTTCCAATGAAGACCAGGGCGGAATTGGGAATTCGCGCCTGGCGATAGGCGCGCAAGGCCGAGAGTTGGTTCTTGCCATCGCAGTAATAGGCGACACACAGGAACATCAGCGGGTGTTGCAAACCATAAGCCAGGCGGAAATCCGGCAGGTTGAATTCAGTCGTTTTCCAATCCACGCCATTGGGGATCACCCGCAGTCCTTTGTGTCCGATGGCTGAGGCGACCTTCTGGTCGAAAAACCGGCCGAAATCGCGCCGAGGACTTAAAAAGACGAGACGCTCGAATTTTCTCAATGTACACGGGAGCCGCGAGACGAAAGGTTGCCAGCCCAGCCAAGTGGGCAACCCCCAAGGGAAGCCGGGCTGCAGGACCAGCCTGTGCGCCTCGAAGCCGTGGCTGATCAGGGCTTTTGCAGCCTTTATGCGACGGAATTCCGGAAGAGCCAGTTGTACCGGGGCAGTGTCCAGGCAGTGGCAAAGGATGACGTCGCCTTTAAAACCCATGACAAACTGCCTAAAGGCCGATGTCTCGCCCCGAAGCGGGTCGCGCCAATGAGCTGAGCCACCAACCCTGAACTGGAAGACTTTCGGGTTGTCGGATGCACCAGGCGATTTGCGTTGCGGATGCCACAAGGTTGCGACGCTCACCTCGTGGCCACGCACAGCCAACCCCTCGGCGACGAGCCCAGCGGCATTTGCCACGCCATCCACGTTCGGGGCGTACGTAAATACCAGGACCAGGATGCGGGCTTTCATCGCCTCTCAATAGACCGCTATTTCTGCAACGCCGCCCAAATATGAGGGCTCCAGAAATCGATCTGTTCCTTGGTCGCCGCCCGGAACAGGAGCTTCAAAACCCCGGTGCCGAGCTTTGAAAGGGGGACCTTCAGCCAGCGAGAGTCGCGGATCGCTGCGCTGCTCTCGTCCACAAAGTCGAATCGTGAGAATCCATGCATGCGGCCCAGGGTCTCGATGCAGTTAGTGGTGTAAGTCCAAACGTGGGTGATATCATTGAACAGGTTGCGACCAACCAGGGGCGAGTCGCCGTTGGGGTAGCGCAAAATCAGCCGCCCGCCCCTGGCGAGCACTCGGGACGAGTCGCCGAGCAAGTCCATGAACTCGTCTTTAGAAATGTGCTCGATCAGGTCAATTGCCACAATCGCCTCTCGGCTGGAGTCCGGCTCGGAAGCTAGCCAACTCTTGAAATCTGTCTCGAAGACCTCGGCACCGATTTGCCGGGCGAATTGAATCTGTTCGGCGCTCGAATCGGCTCCGACCAGCTTTTGAAACTGTTGCTCTTTAAGCCAGGCCAGAAAGCTTCCATGACCGCAGGCCAGTTCGGCAATGGGGCTGTTCTTGTCCGCAGGGAGCCACGGGAGAACGATGCGATCATAGACGTAAGCTTTTTCATGGGCGATGCGATAAACATCCTGGACGCTTCTCACGCCGCGCGCCGTTGCCTGGTATTTATAATAATCGAGATAGCCCATAGGAGCTTGGGTTAATCGAGTTTGAAGCCGGCTTCCAGAAAGACCTTTCGGAAACGCTTTTCCCACGTGTGCTCGTTGGCGCACCGGCGCCAGGCTGCCTGCCCGATCTTCAAACACTCCTCGGGACGTCTGCGGTAGTAGGCGTACATCTCGATTAGCTCTTCAACGGACCGATAGCAGAGAATCTCTTTGCCTAATTCAAAAAGCTTTACGAGTTCCCAATTGTAGGTCGTAAGGTAGCAGCCGCCTGCGCCTGGACACTCAAAATCACGATTCTTAACGGTCGTGATGACTGAGGATGGCGTGGCGAAGCCTATGCCAAGGTTAATTTGGGTGCTGCGGTAAACCGAATAAGGATCATCGGTCCATTGGCTGTGTGGCCAGCCTTCGCCAAACAGGCGAATCGGAATCCCCGCCTGCAAAAGCTGATCAATGACGGTCCCCCGCTCGGGTTTCCTAGACCCGACGAAACTGAATTCGTATTTGTAATCTGCGGCAGTGGGTGAACTGAGAGCGTCTAGCTGCCGGACGCCTTGAGGCATGTAGATGCAATGCAAGCCCCGCCGTTGATACCACTCGGTTGCCGGAAGGCAGTTGGTGAGGTTGATATCGAAGTGTCCGGCCCAATGCTGATAATCATCGTTCCCGGAGGCGAAAACACCGTGAGGAAAAAACTCGAACCGGTCATCCAGGCTCATTCCGAACAAAGGACACTTCCAGCGCCGCCGCAAATGCTGGAATGCTTCCTCGGAGAGCAGAGCGGGCCGGGCGTAAAACAGGATCAGGTCTGGAAGGGGACTTCCGCCGTTTCCAGCGAGGCATTCCAACGCTGAGGCAACCGCCTGACGATCTGTGCCAGTTCTAACCGGGTCCTTCAATGAATCCCGCAGGTCGAGGACTGATACCGCCGCGATTTTTTGCAACTCGGGCACGAGGTCCCTCAGCTCCCACATACAGTCTGCGATAAAAAGAATACGCCGTAATGCCCCGTCCACGACCAAAGGGGGCCGCGGAGCCATAGGAACCGCTTCGCGGACGAACGCCGACAATTGTCCGCGAAAGGCCGCCTCCCATTGGCGCGCTCGCCGTGCGACCCACCAATCTAACAGCGGCCCGCGTAGAAGCAGGCGGCGGACAAATTCCCTGAGGCGCCGGATCATGATTTCAACCTGCCTTCCGTGCCACCAACCCACAATAGGGGGCATAGGCCGTGACCCCCTCCGGTAGCAGTCGAAACATTGGAATGAGACGCCGGACGACTTTTATGATGGCTCTTTTGAATCGGGACCGCCTGGGATCGGCGTTTGCCCAAAAATCGAAAGTGCCAAACCAGCCAGAAATCAATATCTCAAACCCGGCGTCCCGAACTTGGTGTGACCATTGGTTTGGACGCATCGCGGCGAGGTTGTGCTCGGCCAGATTTGCGCCGTCGAGCCAGGCATGCAAACCATGCTGCACCCAGCCACGGAAATTTGGAGTGGCCAGCACAAGCAGTCCTCCCTGCTCAACCAGGCCTGCGTGGATATCCACCAACTCAGTCCAGTTGCCAAAGTGCTCAATCAGCCCAAACGAGCAGACGACCTCGAATTTCCTGGCGAAAGTATGGGTAAAAACATCTCCCTTTATGAATTGGCCCACCCGATATGCCTGCTGCTGGAGCCAGGCTGGCAAATCGGATTCGACGCGCGGCGTCAGATCCACTCCGTGCAATTCGTAACCGAGTTCACCGAGAACGGCCAAATAACGTCCTGGAAAACAGCCCAACTCCAGGCAGGGGCCTTGGCCGCGAGGCACCCAGCGCTCCAGCCATCCTCGGACCGGATCGCCTAGCGGAGCGGCCTGAAGAGCCACATCGCGGTAGCTGACGTCCCACCGGGCTTGCGTTGTAAAATTTCCAGGCATGAGTTGTCCTACCCGCGCCGTGCGATAAGCGTGGGTAAGCGCTTCTTGTGATTTCTCCTGGCCCAAAAGCCAGAATCTTGCTGCAGGCCCATGCCGGCAGGATAACTAAAGGTAACGATCCGTCAACGCCGGTGCGCCGCGCTCGTCATTCCCCCAAGCCCAGCAGGGAGTTCTTGCTTGGCGTAGATTCACCAGGCAATCTTCTACCGTGTTGTACCATAACGAATCGCCGGAAGGCTGACAGAGCAACGGAATGATGCAGTCCGTAAACAGTACTCTCCCGTATTTTGGCATCATGGTGCTACTGCTCGGGATGGGGGCGATGATCTTTCGGTCGATTCCATTTTTCCGAGCAACTATTCAGGCGAGCCAAGCCACGCATTATGAGGCTCTGGACGGACTGAGGGGTTATTTGGCTTTGGCGGTGTTTTTCCATCACGCCGTGGTGCAATACAACTTTTATCGTACTGGGACTTGGGGAGCGGTTGGATCGCAGTTTTACAGCGCCTTGGGACCTACAGGAGTTATGTTTTTCTTCATGATCACGGGATTCCTTTTTTGGTCCAAGGCCATCGCTAAAAACGGGCACCTGCCGGCCCTCGGTCTCTATCGAAACAGGTTCCTCCGCTTAGCACCCCTTTACCTTTTTTCGATTTTGGTCATTCTTCTGATCGTAGCCGAGCGTTCGCATTTTCACATTTCTTCCAGTCCATTGGGCCTGATGGCTGAACTTGGCCGCGCACTGTCTCTTGGGATGGGACCCGTTGGGGTCATAAACGGCGTGGATACAAGACCAGTGAATGCCGGGGTGACATGGTCTCTTCGATATGAATGGGCCTTCTACTTACTCCTGCCCTTAACAGCCCGGCTGGTGCGCCGACCCCTCTCCTGGCGATTTGTGGTACTTGCAGCAATCATCACCTCATGTTCGTGGATTTGGCTTCCCCAATGGCCCGCAGGAGACAGGATCCTCTGTTTTCTTTATGGGATGTGCACCGCCCATCTCGTCGCACATTTTTCAGGCAGCTTGGTTTGCCGAACAGCAAAACGAAGTTGGGTCGGGGCTTTGGCCATGCTCCTTGTCGTCTTGAGTCTTCTTAGCCATGGAAGCTTCTGGAATGTGCAGTTTGCAGGACTGGCCTTCGTGTGCTTTGCACTGGGTAATGATCTATTGGGTCTTCTACGTATTCGTGGCGCCAAGGTCCTTGGAACCATCAGCTATAGCATCTATTTGCTTCATGGGATCGCACTGTATTTGGCGCTGCGCATTATGAACCATTTTTATCCTGTGGTGGCCATGAAACCTCTGCCCTACTGGGGCTTGATCGGCGCATGCGCTGTTTTTGTGGTCGCCTGCTCCGCGGTGACCTATCGGCTTTTCGAACATCCTTTTATCGCTCTTTCTCATAAGCGGCGAACCCAGGCCGAAAGGCGGCCCCCAGACCCCCAGTCGGTTTCCGCTGCTGAAGGTCCCGACCATCTCGAAGCCACTGGGGTCAAGTTGCGTTAGCGAGTGTCGAGCACGAGAAAGGGACCCGGTTACAAGATTGTATCGTAATGCCTGGAGGCGCGGATTGACCGGGCGGCGGAGGCCGCTATCATCCAGGCATTGACGGCCATCGAAAGCGCAACGAACCAGTGCCTCTGTCGCCCCGGGTTAGCCACCCGCAAAATCCTTCTGCGAGCTTTCCTGGTGGGTGCCTGGTTTTGCCTGTTAGTTCTTCCATCACGGCTGCCGATTCCGACAACCGATCCTTCGTGGCAAGCGGTCCTGAATTACGCCGCGGTCCACCACCTCCAATTTGGGCGCGATTTGGTCTTCACCTACGGGCCGCTAGGATACCTGGCCCAAAACCAATATGCCCCTGGGACATGGTTGGCCGTGGCGCTTTTTGAGGCTGGCTCGAGGGCTATTTATTTGGCGCTGGTATGGCGACTTGCGCAGATGTCTCCCCCAAGAAACGAAATGAGGAGCATGCCGCAGTGGATGATCCTCGGTTTGATGGGTTTGTTACCAGCGTTGGATTGGGATTCCTTTTATTTGTTGCTTATCACTGTTCTGGGCGTGAGAATTTGCAGTATGGAGGGGATCGGTTGGCCCGAAATCGCAGGCACAGCCGCTCTCGGCCTGATCGCGCTCGTAAAAGGCACCTATCTGGCCTTTATATGCGTGATGCTTGGTTGCGGCTTACTCTGGTGCCTGCTGAACAGACAGGCGCTCCGCGGGATTTCGATATTTGGCGGATTTGCTTTGGCTTTTGGTTTTTCCTGGCGTGAGCTGGCACACCAGCCTTGGGGTAATATTCCGGTTTGGTTGCAGAGCACGCAGGAAGTCGCGCGCGGTTACCAAATGGCAATGGGGGTCGTTCCGGACCCCAATCGCCTCGCGTGTGCGATTCTGGCTTTTCTCCTGGTTGCCGGGAGTCTGGCGGCGGGATTGAGACGTTCGGCGCGTGGAGCTCCAATCGCGCTTCTGCTTCTATTCGGCATCTTTCTGGCTTGGAAGCAGGGATTCACCCGCGGCGACGAGTTTCATACAGGAACCTTCT
>DASYZB010000149.1 GCA_035946615.1 Verrucomicrobiia bacterium | reverse complement strand
CGGAGTTGGTCAGTTGGAGGTGGAGTTTGGTTTTTCGCTTGGTGAATGCGGGCATGGCTATACATCACCATAATGGTGATGTTGTGTCAACAGATTTTTCACCTACCTGTGCATTTTTCCTCACCTGGCTAAGGATCGGGGAAGGCCGCTTCCATTGGGAGATTTGGCGCCGGATGCTGCGCAAGGTCAGTCCGCTTTGGGTGACGGCGATAAGACCGGCAATAGCTAAGGGGAGGGTCAAGACGACGTATGCCAGCAAGGCAAAGCCGCTGGCGACTGGTTTGGGAACGCCAAAAAAGCGGAGGCCGGCGACACACAGGAGTTGAAACACCCCAATCCCAGCCGGGGTGCTGGGCATGGAAATTCCAATGTAGGCGATGATGAAAACGGCTAACTGCGTCCAGAGTGAGAATTGTAACGCGTACGCGTGGAGCAGCGCCAGAAAGGCCAGGCATTGAATGATGAGTTTAATGATCGAAAGACCGAGAGCCGCCAGGATCAGATTTGATCTGCCAATGCTGCGGAGGCCTTGGGCCAGCCGCTGAAGAAAGGAATGCAGCCTTAACACCGTTTTCGAGTGAGAGAATCTTGCTGGTCTTTGGGTTGAACGCGGTTTCCTCTTGCGGAAGGTGGTCCAGGTTATCATCGCCACGCCGGCAACGATGAATCCGCCTAAAATCTCGCCCGTCCGCGCGAGTTTGCTTGGCAAAGGAAAGAAGAAGGCGGTCAAACCAATGCCCAACGCCAGCCAGAACGAGTCAAAGAGCCGTTCGATTAAAAGAGAGGGGAGCACCTCGGCAATGGTGGCCTTGGTCCAGGCCGAAGCGAGGTAAACGCGAATAATATAGCCTGCGTGAACGGGCAACACGTCATTGGCGAAGCGTCCGGCGAGAAGGGCTTTCAAGGTTTGCCCAAAAGATAGATGGCCGGCTGGTTTCAGGAGCAACTGCCATTCCCACGCGGCGCATGCGTACACGAGCAGGTCCAGGGCTGCGGCCAAGGGCACCCACCACCAATCGATTCTCAGGATCGAGCGCAGCACCTGGGCGAAGGGGACGTTGTGGAAGACCCAATACAAACAGCCAGCCGCTATAGCATAACCCAGGAGTTGCCATCCCCACCGCCGAACCGTCCTCGATGTTTCACGAGGCTGCAAGCCGTCTTTTATCGCCATTCAACTTAGTTGCCAAACATCCCTGATTTGGGTTTCCAGGTCCCGGGGAGTTTGCGGTCCGGCTGGAGCTTTGGCAACCGTGCAACGGCACGGGGCAGCGATTCTCTTGTCACCCGTTGATCTATAAATGCCACCCCATGATACCGAGCGCAGCCAGGGTCTTTCAACGAAAAATCCAAAATGCTCAATATTCATTGAGCATTGAGCATTTTTCATCTGCCATTTTTCGGAACAGCGGTGGGATGCTCAACCGGATGAGAGAGGGTATTCAACACCGGGTTTTCTAGCGGTTGGTTTGCACCGGCGCTCCGAGCTGGTTGGTCGGGAACACGCTCATTGGAGCGTTGCTGCGCGAGGTCGGAGAAAGTGGGCCGGCGCCCGGGACAGGGAGAGTGGGAACAAACGAACCGCTCTGGCCGGATTGGGCAGGGTTGCCCTGCTGGCCAATTTCTCCGGGTTCACCCTGCTCTTCGCTGCTGCCGATACGCAATTCATCCACCACCTCAACAACGCCTGGGGTGTTTTTAACAGCGGTTTCCAGGGCCTGCTTTTCCTGCGTCGAGCCGACGGAGCCTTCCAACTCAATGACGCCGTTGCGCGCGACGATATGAACCGAATCAAAGTCGTTTTGACCATGGCGATGGCGGCGCATCTCCCCTCGAACATCCCCTAGCACTTGGCGATCGCGGTCAGTCACCGCTTCGTCCTGCGGCACCGGGTTCCAGGGCTGGGAGGGGGCGACACTCAGATGATTGATCACGCGCGTCACACCGGGGGTTTGCTGCGCGATACTTACGAACTCCTGTCCCTCCTGCGGCGAGGGCACAAAGCCGGTGATGGTGACCACCCCGTTTTGGCTTGCCAGATGAACGGCTATCCGGTGCCTCCTGATCTCTGGGAGCAATTCATGCCGAATCTTGGCCAGAAGCGCCTTGTCCTGCGGGGTCAGTCCTTGATCGGGGAGGAGAATCGACCCGTTTTGATTTGTCAATGCGCCAAACTGGTTACCATCTCCGCCAACTGCATTTGTGCCGGCAAAACGCGAGTCGTCTGCGTCAAAGTCATTGGTAACAACCACCACATTGGTTCCTGGGAGCTGGCTCCCAAACTGGTTGGTTAGGATTCCGAATTGATTTGTCAAAGTACCAAATTGATTGGTCATGAGCCCAAACCGATTTGTCATGATCCCAAACTGGTTGCTCAGCATCCCGAATTGATTGGTGAGCATCCCAAACCCGTTTGTCTGCCCGAATCGGGGCACCGAAGGGATGACGTTGGTTCCCAGCAGCATCTGCTGCCGCAGCGCGGGTGGGACCTGAGATTGTTGCTGAAGGCCGGGCGGGACTTGTCCAGGTGCAAGGATAGGGCCTTGGCCAACCGGCGGCCTTGCGGCGCCCTGAACGGGAGCCATGGGGGCACTCGGCGCGCTAGGGGCCTGCTGAACTCCCTGTGCACGGATGCTCAACGTGCCAATTCCAATGACCAACAATACTGCTGTAACCTGTGCCTTCATGAATTGTGCCTCCTCTATTTATCTCTCGGCGGGCCGATTCCACGAGGCCCTGATTTGCTTCTCGCGAAGCGCAAATGGGACTCGCCGGACCCTTCGAACCTGAGTCGTTCGATTCCTACCCTTCCTATAATGCTTAACCGTGCCTCCCCTCAATAGGGTCATGCCCTTAAATGGGCTTGTTTTCAGTTGAAGTTTAAACGAGCTTTAAAACGGCAGAGGCAGAAAAGAACCCGTTCGCTCTCAGGCAGGGTACAGTGCGAGAGGAGAGAAGTCGAAATCCGGGAAAACATTGGCAAGGGCTTGGCGAGAGCCGTGGCGCTCGAGAATGGGGGCCAAAACATTCCGATAATTATTGATGACCGGCACATCACCGGGGCCTTCCAGCACATCCTGTGTAAGTCCAGGCCATTTGCCCAGCACTCGCCCCCCGTTGATACCTCCTCCCAGCACAAACATGATGCTGCCCCGGCCATGGTCTGTTCCGAAAGCAGAGTTCTCTTGCAACCGCCGCCCGAATTCGGTCATGACAATCACGGTCGTGTGCTCCAATTCGCCGCGCAGATCATGGTAAAATGCGGCAAGCCCACGGCTCAACCGTGCCATCAACGGGTCCATGATGGTTTCCTGGCTGAAATGGGAATCCCAGCCGTTGAGGTCCAGTGACGCGGCTTGGAGGCCGATGCGGGCTTTTATCAGGCGGGCAATCTCCATCAGACCCTTGGAGAAATCGTCATTTGCATAATTGGCTTGAGGATGGGGTTTGTAGAGGGAACTGCGGAGGGTTTCTATGCGGCGCACGGCTTCGAGTGTATAGCGCCCGGCCTGGCCCAAAAGGTCCGTTTGCGCTTCATACAAACTCCCGAGGCAATCAATCAGCCTTTTGGGGTCCTCTCCGAGGGAAAAATCCTCAAGGGATTGAAAGACGGTTGCAGCCGGCGCGCCCCGCAGCGATTCTGGCACCTCTTTGCCAATAGCAACCGCCGCAAGAGGTCCAGCAGCTCCCTGGTTCTGCGTACGCAAAAAGCGCCCAAGCCACCCTCCGCCCGTTACTCCCCCATGCTCCATCAAGTCCTGCGCCTCGAAATGCGAGCGTGTGCTGTCCTCCGATCCGGCGGCGTGAATGATGGCCAGTGTGCCGTCTTGAAACAGGGGGGCCAAATCTTTGAGGAGTGGATTCAATCCGTAGAAGCCGTCCAACTGGACAGCCTGGCTCTTTGGAATCGCAATGCGTGGCCGCGCGCGGTAATAACCATCGTCTTGGAGGGGCGCCACCAGGTTGAGGCCGTCGGCGCCGCCGCGCAAAAAGATGACCACCAGCGCATGGCGTTGGTCTCCATTCCCGCTTACCAGGGCTTTGGCATCACTCATATCAACACCTCTGGAAAGCAGGGGAAGCCAGCATGAGCGCCAGCCCAGCCCCGGACTCATCATAGGCCCTTGCCTCCTGGGCAGTGGCTTTGCGCCCAAGCAAATGGGCCATCAAGCCCGTATCCCCGCCCGCATTGCTGCGTAAGGTATCCAGATGAATGCGCGTGCCCTGGATACGGTTGCGGCTTAAGGCCACCGCGAAGTTCCAACGCCACAGCAAGGTCCCCATCCAGGGAGCCGCCTGCTGCGGATAGCCATCCGGTGTCGGGTAGCTAAAGGGAGCCTGCCCCATCCGCGAAAGAAAATCGATGATGCTCATTCCCCCGTCTGTTTGGGCGCTCGTCGCGCGCAACGCAGAAACCACAAAATGGAACGGGCGTTTAAACAGGTTCCCGCGTTCCTGCTGGAATTGCGCGGTATTAAAAAGAGCGCGCAACGTGGCGCCAATATCCCCAGACGACTGGGAGAAGGCGGCAGCCACCGTGTTCACGGCTTCAATGGGGGGCTCATCTGCAATGAACCGGCGGCACAATTTCGTGCTGATATGGCGCGCGGTGGCAGGGTGACACGCCGCCAACTGAATGACCTGCTCGAGTTCTTGTCGCCCCCTGCGTTGTCGCTGCTCCCGGCTCAATCCTGGCAGTGCCGCAGCTATCCGGGTTCCCAACACCTCCTTGGCGCCAAAATCATGCTGGCTCGGATTGAACTCAACCTTTCCGATCTGGAAAAAGGGCCGCTCCCCCTTCGAACGCACCGTCCAGCCGGTCAGGCAACGAGCCACGTCCATCACGTCCTTTTGGGTGTAACCGCCATGCACCCCAAGGGTGTGTAACTCCAACAATTCCCGCGCGTAATTTTCATTGGGCTTATCGGCCCCGCTTTGCCGGCGGTTCACCCGTCCATCGAGGTACCAAAGCATGGCCGGGCTCAGCGCCGAGGCCTGCAGCATTTCCGGGAACTTGCCCAGCGCGTGCTTGCGGATGACATCGCGGTCATCGCCCACTTTGAGCCATTTACAATCGCCTTTGGACGGATCGATGTTGAAATGGTCCGACCAGAATTGGACCATCACTTCGTACAACTGGCGCTGGGAACGCACGGCGCGCACCAGTGTGGCCCGCATGAGTTCATGATGAAGGAGATTCTGTTGGTACTCGAACAATTCGCCCAAGGGCAGGCTCAGCGTCTCAAACCGGCGCGCGGCATACTCGGCCTCTTCGTCATCGAGCTTTTCGGGATGCAATTGCTGCTCGATATATGCCGCAGCGGCCTGTTCTGGATTGCCGGCGAGCTTGCGGATGCGGGCATAATCGCCGGGACGCTGCCCGAATGTGATGCGATTGATGGCATGGACGACGGGATCGATGCTCTCCCTGCACGGCGGTAGGAAAGGGCCGCTCTCGTTGGCTTGAGTGAGAAGGAATCCTCTCAACTCTTGCGGGAGTTGGTCGCAACCGGCAGCCAAAAGCGCCAGACTGCCTGTGCCCAGCTTCAGGAATTTGCGCCGTGGAATATTCATCCGGCGGCTTGGGTGGGCGCGACCAAGGTTGCATGCGTTGAGGGACGGCTGCGGCCTTGCTCGAGCAAACACAGCATCAAGGCGCCCAGCCCGCTGACGAGCACCCAAACGGGCAGGATAACCCAGCCAACTACCGGCAGCAGAAACGAAAAGGCCAGCAACACACCCCCACGCAAAACTCGACGCCAAGGCTGTGACTCATCTATGGGAGAAGGCAGACCCTTGCCAATGCGCAGGGTCAATCCTGCTGAGCCGGCCAGGCCCAGCATTGCCGGGATGACTAAAAGCGTGAAACCACTCGCTTTCAGGAGCGGATTTGGCCTATTGCTAAGAATGTAACCCAGGATGAAAGGCAAGAGCACCGCGGCGAGACCAGCAGCAGTTATCCGAAATGGCCGGCTGTACTGCCGGCTGGCCCGTTCGACCAAAACCGGGAATAGGGCTTGGGCCAACAGCCAATAGCTGACATAAATCGTCAAAATGCCCACGACTATCAGCACGATCTTCAGAATATCTGCCATTATCATAGCGTTCCCAGAGTTGCAGGCTTCGCTGAACCTCGGCCCAAAGGCCGAAACCTTCAAGGGCTTATATCACAATACACAGTCAGGGGCCGGTTTGTTTCAATTTTCCTCGAACCTTGTGACCCGGCTGGTGTTTGATAAACTGGGCTACTATGTCCGTCGAGCGCGACCCCGATGCCGTCCTTATGTTGCGAGTCAAAGAGGGCGACGAGGAGGCCTTTGCCGAGCTGGTGGATAAGTATAAACAGCCGGTGATGAACCTGGCCTATCGGATGCTTCGTGACCTGACGGAAGCCGAGGACCTGGCGCAGAATGTCTTTATCCAGGTGCATAAATCTGCCCATCGCTACCGGGTGGCCTCCAGATTCACTACCTGGCTCTTTACTATCACGCGCAACCTCTGCCTCAACGAAATCCGCCGGCGCGGACGCCACCCGGCCACTTCCCTGGACGAGCCCCATCCAGAGAATGAGGACCAGCCACTGCATCAGTTTGAGGACAAGAGCACTTTTTCACCCCCGGACTGCCTGTTGCAGGGCGAACTGGAGGAAAAAATCGAGAAAGCGCTGGCGGAGCTTCCGGAAAATCAGCGCGCGGCGGTCCTGTTGTGCCGCCAGCATGACGTGAGCTATGAGGATATCGCCCGAATCCTGGATTGTTCCCTCTCGGCCACCAAATCGCTGATTCATCGCGGGCGCGAAACCCTTAAACAAAGGCTTAAACCCTATCTGCGCAGCGGCTCATGGCACCGATCAAAATGAACCGCAACTTTCCCCTTTTTACGGTTTTAACTATTAAAGAGAAGTTTTATGACCAATAACCCGCTGGAACCCCGATTGCGCGAGTTAGTCTGGCGCCGGAAACTGACTGCATCCGAGGAGACCGAACTCAAACGCTGGCTTGCCGCCCATCCCCAGGCTCAAACCGATTGCGATGCGGAGCTAATCTTGACCGAGGCTTTGGACCGGTTGCCTGACGCGCCGGTACCCACAAATTTTACCTCGCAGGTACTGGCGGCCATCAAGCGGGATGATATCGGCAGGGCCGAAGCTGGTGAGCTGCGAGGCGGGCGATGGTGGCTTCGTTGGTTGCCTCGAACCGCGGCTGCGGCTGTTATTTTGACCACCGTTCTTCTCTCCTATCATGGTTATGAAAACCATCGGCGCGCCCAATTTGTGCGCACCCTTACAGTCGTCTCAGGCGCACCTCTGTACGACCCGGAGGTCTTGACCAATTTCGACGTTATCCGCGCCATGAGCCCCGCGCCGGCCCCGGATTCGGAGCTTCTCACGTTGCTGCAATGAGCCGGCTATTTCTCACTTCCGGCAAGTTGGTTGGGCTGGTCGTTCTGGCTGTCATGGTCTGCGTTCCGGTTCAGGGGCAAACCAACTCAACTGGCTCTGTCATGTCTCCCCCGCTGCCTCCCCCGCCGCCAAAGTCGCCCGTCGAGGTCTTTCGCGACTTGCTCGGTATGACCCCTGTCGAGCGCAGAAAAGCGCTCGAAGGCCGCACGCCGGAAAACCGGAAGCTCATTTTAGAAAAGGTGGATGCTTATTCGAAACTTCAGCCAGAAGAACGCGAGCTGCGTCTGCGTGTGACCGAGTTGTGGTGGTACCTGCCCCCGCTGCTGCGCACGCCGCTGGCCAATCGGGCCGACCGCGTAGCGGCGATTCCTCCAGACATGCGCAAGTTGGTCGAAGACCGGCTCAAGTTTTGGGATTTGCTGCCGCCTACATTGCAAAAGCAACTTCTGGACAATGAAGCCACTCTGCGGTTTCTCACGGAAATGACCGGAAGCACGCCCGAACAAAAGGAGCACGCCTTGCAAACCCTGCCCAGCAGCCGGCGCGAGCAGATCGAGCAGGGCCTGCGGCAGTGGAACCAAATGACCGATGAGGAACGGGAAGGGATTGCCAGCAGCTTTAACCAGTACTTTCTGCTGACTCCCAACGAGCAGCGGGGCATCCTGCACTCGATTTCAGAACCGGAACGCATGCAAATCGAAAAGGCGCTGACTGTTTATAAGCACCTTCCGCCATCTCAACGGCTCCAATGCCTGCGCTCCTTTCAAAAGTTCGCCAGCCTCAGCCCGGCGGAACGCCAGCAGTTTCTGAATAATGCCAAACGTTGGGAGCGGATGACTCCCGCGGAGCGCCAGACCTGGAAGAATCTCGTCCAGCAAATGAGCATGGAACCGCCGCTCCCTACTGGCCGCGGCCCTTCACCGCCGTTGCCGCCCCGGCCGCGCGCGGCCATAGCGCCTTTCCCAACCGCAACGAACTAACCATGTAGTTCTTGGTTAGTTTTGTTTAACCAGCACACGCTCGATTCGGCGGTCGGGGATGACCCACATTACTGCCACCAGCACATAAAGGCTGTTGGCAATCCAAGTGTTAACAAAAGCCAGTGGGATAGCGCTCAGGTACAGCAGAGGTGAAACCTTGCCCTTCCAATCCTTGCCGACCGCCTCCGCCAGCAATGAACCTGGCCCCTGGTGGGCGATAATGGTGCTTTGGAGAATCCAATACGCGATCGCCGCCATTAACAGCACGCACCCGTAGGCCGCCGTTGGCGTGGGGGCCAAATGATTCTCTCCCGCCCATCCTGTGGCGAACGGGAAGAGCGACAGCCAAAACAGCAGGTGCAGGTTCGCCCACAAAATGCCGCCGCTGACGTGTTTGGTGGAATGGAGCATGTGATGGTGGTTATTCCAGTAGATGCCCACATAGACAAAACTGAGCACATAGCTCAGAAACACGGGGACCACCGGCTTGAGAACGGCCAGGGCCGCCCCTTTTGGCACCTTCATTTCCAGCACCATGATTGTGATAATGATTGCCAGCACCCCGTCGCTGAAGGCTTCCATCCGGTTCTTTTCCATGCTTTAAGGCCGAATCACGCGGTAATATCGCGCGCTGTTGGTTCCCGCAAAATAGGTGAAGCTGATGCTGGGTCCCGCTGCAACAATGGGAGAGCTGACATTGCTCCAGGAATTACTGGCCAGAACCTGGCTGGACTGCAACTGATAAGTCAATCCGCTGTCCGTGCTCCAGGTCACCTGCACAGCGCCCGCCGGCGAGACGCTCAGTCCGGTAATAAGTATCGGGTCAGGGGGAATCACCGTTAGATTATCGAGGTTGAGGTAATTGGCGCTGCCCAAAGAGGAATTGAAGCTAATGGAAATTGTGTTCGGCCCTGCCGGAAGGTTGCAGGCGAGCCGATTGGTGCTGTAGATGCTCCATGCGCCTGTGCTGACAAATCTTTGGTTTCCGACCGCATTGACCCCGTTTGTCAGGATAACACGAGTGGCGTCTCCAGCACCGGCAGCATAGCGGAATGCCAGCGTGTAACGGTCCGCGCGCCGGCAGTTCACGGTGAAATCCACCGATTGCCCATTGCTGTTCCAGCCCGCAACATAGCCCCAACCGGTGAACAACCCGTAAGTGGCCTCGACTCCCAGATTGTGGAGAGTGGCATTCTCGGCTTCGTATTGATTGGACGGCAAACCGGAACCAGGGTATAGCCCTGACTCCTCGGCGAACCGGCTCAGAGCGATGCATGCGGCATTGACCTGCGCCTGGTCCACATTCGTTTGAGAAGGGCCCCCCCAGTTGACCGCAAAGACAGTCGAATTGGTGTTGCGCGCCAGGTTCCAAAGCGCGTTCGCGCTACCCCGCAGCACAGCCAGGTAAGCCGCGTAGCTGGTGTCTTTGGCATAGAGCTCCATCAGGTAACGGCAGGCCGGCCCTTTGAACTCGTGGCAATCGCCGCCGCAGCCAGAGTTGTCGCCGTCATACAAGGCCGGGCCGTACTGGGTGGACACCACTTCGTTTTGGATCATGTAACCGGCGATGTTACGGGCTTTGGTGAGAACGCTCGAACTGGCCGTTGCATCATACAGGGCGACGCTGGCGCCGATCATCAGTCCTTCGTTATAGGTGAAGCGCCACCAGACCTTGGTCCCGGTGGTAGTGATGTGGTCGCAAACCTGGTAGGTGCTCCCGCTTACCATATTGGCATACCAAAAGGAATAAACCTGCTGCGCAAACGAAAGGTAAGCTGTGTTGCCCGTGCGGGAATACAACCGGGCCCCGGCCAGGGCGGCGCCGGCGTTGGCGGCCGTCGCCTTCTGAGTGTGGGCTTTGTCCCACCAGACACCCCCGGGAATGGCCCCGCAGCAACTGGTGTCCCAACCAGCCATGATGTCGGCGTAGAGCGTTGTGGCCTGGTTTAAATATTTCGAATTGCCGGTTAAATCAAAGGCATGAATTAGGGCCATCGTCATCCAGCACTCATCGTCGTAATAGCCGCTAAACCACCCGCGCTGGTTCTGTCCTTCATAAAAGCTCTCGATAAGGCCGGCATACTGCTGGCCGCCGGTGCGCTCGACACCATCCATGAGCGCCTGCCAACCGTTGGCGTAAGTCCAATAACCGGTAAGGGAGCCGTTGCTGGGATAAAGATTGCGCAGATACTGGTTGCCCCCATCCCAGAACTTAAGCAGGAAACTCTGCAGCGCCTGGTCCGCTCGCGCATGATACGTAGGGACAGTCTGGCCCAGTGCAGCCTTCATCATGCAAAAAGCAAAGGCCACCGCCCCTGCAATGAAAACACGATTTGTTAAACCAGATTTCAACACGCGATAGCCTAAAAGTCCTCGATTCGATAAGAAAGGCAAAAGGCCAAGGCCCTTAGGCCCTTCTCCGCATTACTATTGATCTTTCATCGGGCCGCCGTTCAAATATGTATCGCGCGGAAGATTGCCCGTGCCAGAATGCAACCAGAACCAAACAATTTAACTTCCGCTGAACAGTCCCTGCCAGGCAGTGCGGCCCCCGGTTCACCTGCATCCCAACCGCCGGAGGGCGCCCTTCCGCCTCCAGTCCCTGATAGCGCCCCTCCGCCCACATCGGCACAGGTTCGCAAGCCCTCGCTCACGCGGCAATTGCTCGCCCTCCTGCTGAGCCTGGGACTTGGCCTGTTCCTGGCCGACGCCTTCGTTTCCCTGCTGGACGATTCTTTGATCCTCTTTTTCAACGCGCATGGCCTTGCGGCTTTCCGCGGGACATTGTTCCTTTTGGCAATACTCTCATCGCTTCTGATCTACGCGCTCATGGAGCTCACCCCAATGATCCCGAAGCGCGTGTTTCTTCCGGTGACTTTGTTCAATCCGCTGGCCGGCCTTCTTTTGCTTCCCGTAATGATTTATTGGCACAGCCGCCTCGAACAAGCGGCCTGGCTGCTGTCGCTCTGCCAGGTTACCTTGGGCCTGGTGATTCTTTGGCGGCTCCAGGGGACCCTGCGGTTGCACTGGCCGCTGTTCCGGGAAGACCATCTGGCGCCCCGGGCCTTTAGCTGGTTGAACTTGTCGGGGTTCTTGCTGATGAACCTGTTCGTTCTGGTCCCTGCTGTCGTGGCCTACTGCTTTCTGTGCGCCTCGCTCGCGGTGGGCCATTTCAGCGAAGGTTTTGTGGCCCTGCGCGCCAGTGGTCTGACCGTCGAGGCCAGAAAATATGTCCGCAACGACGGCAAGACCATCCAGTTGGTCCCCATGGCCCACATTGGCCAACGCGATTTCTATCGCGAGCTTTCCCAATCTTTCCCATCCAACTCCATCATCCTTATGGAAGGGGTGAGCGACACCAAGAACCTGCTCACAAACAAAATCACCTACCGGCGCATGGCCAACTCCCTGGGGCTGGCGGAACAGCAGAGGGAATTCAGGCCGCCACCCAACGAAGCAGTCCCCGCCGATATTGATGTCGATCAATTTGAGCCCGGCACCATCGACTTCCTGAATCTCGTCATGCTCATTCATTCCAAGGGGCTCACCCCCGAGAACCTAATCAAGCTGATGCAATACTCCCCACCGCCAAACTTTGAGCAGCAACTGTGGGAAGACCTCCTTAAGAAGCGCAACCGCAATCTCCTCAACCAAATCGATGACCACCTCGACGAATCGGCCAACTTGATAGTTCCCTGGGGCGCAGCCCACATGCCCGGCATTGCCGACGGCATTCAAAAGGCCGGCTTCCGCCTCGTGGAGCAAAAGCAATATCAGGTGATTGGGTTCGGAGCGCGTCGCGCCCGGTGAGCGCAGAAACGCAAGAGCCATGCGGTCTCAGCGCGCTGAAATCTCCAGCATCCGACGAATCGGGAGGCGGGCGCGCTGGAGGACGGGCTCGGGCAATTCGATGCGCGGGGCCAGCACTTTCATGCAATCGCGGACTTTCTCGAGCGTGTTCATTTTCATGTAGCGGCACTCGCTGCAGTGGCACGGGTCGGACGGCGCCCGCATTACATCAACCGCAGGGGCGCAGATGAATTGTTTTCCGGGGCATTCCTTTTGCATCCGGTGAATAATGCCGGATTCCGTGACAATAATGAATTGGGCCGCCAGGCTGGTCCGGCAATAGGTAATCATCTTCTCGGTCGAGCAAATGGAATCAGCCAGGTCCCGCACCTCGCGCAGGCTCTCGGGATGAACAATCACCTTGGCCCCGGGGAATTGCTGCTTGAGCCGCAGCAAACTCTCGCGCCGGAATTCAATGTGCGCGTAACAATTGCCCCGCCACAACGTCATCGCCCGCCCAGTCTGTTCCATCACCCAGGCCCCGAGATTCTCGTCCGGAACAAAAAGCACCTCCTTGTCCTTCGGGGCGGCCTGAACGATTTTGACGGCATTTCCGCTGGTGCAGATGACGTCGCTGAGCGCCTTGACCGCGGCGCTGCAGTTGATGTAGGCGATGGTCCAGAAGTCAGGATTGGTCTTCTGCAAAGCCGCCAGCTTGTCTGCCGGGCAACTCTCCTCCAACGAACATCCGGCGGCTTTGTCCGGCAAAACCACTATCTTTTCGGGGTTCAAAATTTTGGCCGTTTCGGCCATGAAATGCACACCGCAGAAAACAATCACGTCGGCCTGGGTCTGGGCTGCCTGCTGTGAGAGTCCGAGCGAATCGCCAACGAAATCGGCCACGTCCTGGATTTCGGGGACCTGGTAATTGTGGGCAAGAATGACGGCGTTAAGCTGCTTTTTGAGCACGAGAATCTCGCGGGACAGTGTATCGAGTTGCGCCCGGGGCAAGGGCTTGCGCAACCGGAACCGGTCCACTACTGCGGCCTGACTTTCCAAAAGCGCCATTTGACAAATCTAGCGCCCCATAGATAGGGCGTCAATTGGCGCCGGGAATGGTTTTTCCATTGTGAATCCTGAGTGTTTCCCGCTATAACGCCCCGCATGTCTCAATATCGCGTCGGGCTAATCGGCGGCAGCGGTCTTTACCACATCGAAGGCTTTACCGGCCAGAAGTGGCTCCGACTCAAAACGCCATTCGGTTCGCCATCCGATGATGTCCTGTCCGGCACCCTGGCCGGGCGCCCGGTGCTCTTTCTGCCGCGCCATGGCCGAGGCCACCGTATCCTGCCAAGCGAGTTGAATCATCGCGCCAACATCTGGGCGATGAAAAAACTGGGCGCGCAGTGGATTATCAGCGTCAGCGCCGTCGGTTCGCTCCAGGCCAAATATAAACCCTGCGACATCGTCCTGCCGAACCAGTTCGTGGACCGCACCAAGCAATCCATAACCCACACCTTCTTTGGACGTGGCATCGTGGCGCACCTGGCCTTTGCAGAGCCGGTGAGCGAAGAATTGCGCCAAATCCTTTTGAAGGCGGCGCGAACATTGAAAGCCCGCGTCCACAATGGCGGGATTTACGTGAACATGGAAGGACCCGCCTTCAGCACGCGAGCTGAGTCGATGAGCAACCACAATCTGGGTTATGATGTCATCGGCATGACCAATCTGGGCGAGGCCAAATGCGCCCGTGAGGCCGAGATCGCCTACGCCTCAATGTCCATGGTGACCGATTACGATGCCTGGAAAGCCGACGAGGCCCACGTCACCGTGGAAATGGTCATTGCGAATCTGACGAAAAATGCGGCGCTTGCAAAGGCCATCATCGCCCAAGCGCTGCCCCAAATCCCGTCGGACCCCAACTGGCCTTGCCATCGCGCGTTGGAAACCGCCATTATTACGGATAAAAAACTCTGGCCGGCCAAGACGAGGAAAGAGCTGGAACCAATCCTGAGGAGGTTTCTTTAAAATTGAAGTCGTGAGAAGATGAGGTCCCTCTTTGGGAAAAAGACGAAAACGCAAAATAACTGTCCTGCCGGGACCGGCCCTTTCGTCGTATCCATGAAAAACGATATTAGCAGTCAACAACAAGAAAATTATGACAACCAATGCAATCGTCCAACCTTACATATTCTTCGACGGAAAATGCGAAGAAGCCATCGAGTTTTACAAGCGGGCGCTCGGCGCGGAAGTGAACATGCTGATGCGTTACAAAGACAGTCCCGAGCCGCCGCCGCCCGGCTGCGCCCCTCCCGATGCCAACAAAGTGATGCACGCAAACTTCCGCATCGGCGAAGCGCAGATCATGGCCTCCGACGGGCGCTCGACGGGCAAGCCGAATTTCCAAGGTTTCGCGCTGTCGCTCACCGTGCCGACCGAGGCGGCGGCGGACAAGGCATTCGCCGCGCTGGCGGAGGGCGGGAAAATTGAAATGCCGCTCGGGAAAACATTTTTCTCCGCGCGCTTTGGCATGGTAGTTGACCGGTTCGGTGTGTTCTGGATGGTCCTGGTCACACCGCACTGAAATCCAAAAGGGTTTTGCCTGCAAGGGCGCAGCCATTAGGTGGACATCGCCTGCGCCCTTGGGGAGCTACCCAATCTCCCACCCCAGTTATCCGCCACCCGGGGTCGGCATTCAAATGGGGCGTTCAAGGGCCTTTGGGGTATTCACCCCATTTCGTGCCTTTACGACAAGCGTAATCTAGAATCGTATGTCGAAGAACTTCGCGCCAGCCGCCCTCTATGCCTGATCCCCTCCGCGTCCTGATGGTCGAAGACTCCGAAGATGACAGTTTGCTGCTGCTTCGCGAACTTCAACGAGGTGGCTTTGAACCTATCCTGCGGCGTGTGGAAAGCGCCGAGGCAATGAGCGTTGCTCTGGATGATGAGGAATGGGACGTGATCATAAGCGATTATTGCCTGCCATTATTCAGCGGCCCGGAGGCCTTGGGTGTCTATCAGCGCAAGGGGCTGGACATCCCCTTCATCATCGTTTCGGGGGCTATCGGCGAGGAGACAGCGGTTGAGTTGATGAAGGCGGGTGTTCACGACTACCTTATGAAAGACAGGACATCGCGTCTTGCCTCGGCTGTCAGGCGCGAACTGGCCGCTGCGCGCGAGCGGCGCAGCCGCAAGCTGGCGGAGGCTGCAACGGCCCATTTGGCCGCCATTGTCGAGTCCTGCGAAGACGCGATAATCGGCAAGACCCTGGATGGAACCGTGGTCAGTTGGAACGCCGGGGCTGAGCGCCTTTACGGTTATACAGCGGCCGAAATGATCGGGCGTTCGGTCTTTTCCCTCGTCCCGGCGTGCCGGCCCCGGGATGTGGTTGAGATTTTTGAATTGCTCAAACAAGGGGAGCGTCTCGAGCATCTGCAGACCGTTCGTGTTCGCAAAGACGGTTCTTACGTGGAAGTGGACCTGACGATTTCACCAATCCAGGATGCCACAGGGCGTGTCATCGGCGCATCGAGCTTTGCGCGCGATATATCTCAGGCCAAGCAGGAAGAGCGCGAACGGCTGAAGCTGATCCAGGAATTGAGCCACGCCCTGGCCCATATCAAGACTCTCTCCGGCCTTTTGCCCTTCTGCGCAAGTTGCAAAAGAATCCGCAATGACGCCGGCTACTGGCAGGCGGTAGAGGTTTATATTAAGGAGCATTCCAACGCTCAGTTCGCATCCAGCGTCTGTCCGGATTGCGCCAGTCGGCCACATCCCGAGCCGTTCCCCACCTTTGTGTCGTAAACGGCGAATGGGAAAGTCTTGCATAGCATGCGATGATAATCGGCGTAAACCGCTCTGTGCACTCCGGCTGTGATCCTCAAACTTTCGATGTCAGCTCGAACGGAACTCAGAAAGTAGTCCCCCAATCCAAGCTCCTGCGAATCGTAGAATTGGAAGCCTTCCTCCAAATCGCGACGTGCCGAACCAACGATCCGGATCATTCGCGGCGGCGCGATCCGAGGGAGCTCTTGACCGAATCCCAGTCGAGGACCTCTTCGCGGCCTTCCGTGACGGCTTTCCTGCGCTCGTCCAGCAGCGTTTTGTGCCATGATGGCACGGGGACCTGATCGGCCTGCGCACGCAACTCTTCCCAGATTGATTCCATTATCTGAAGCTTCTCGGCCAAGGGCAGTTGCCTGATTTCCGTGATGCTCATAACACCTCTATGATACGCTGATGCGCACCTCGACACCTTTTTAGCCAACCGCTGAACACGAGAACACCACTCGCAGCGAACGGTTCAAATAAGCGACCGCCGCTGAAACTGAAACCAGCACGCGTTCAACGCCCAACTTCCAGCAGGGCCGCATGCGCGATGACGAAGCGTCGGTTCGCTTTCATTAAATGTTAAACCTCACCCGCGCAGCGTACAAAACAATTCGCGTGCCAAAAAGCAATTCAATTCAATATCAATAATTCAAACTGCCTGGTGCCAATCGGGCGCATCCCGAGCCGCCGCGCAATAGAGCGCAAGCAGGGCCTTCGAAGCACAGCCTTCGAAGCAAAAGCTGAAAAAAGGCTTATTGTCGTTTATAATCTTGGGACTCCATGAGATTATTTCAGCAGGTCCTGTTAATCTGCGTGCTCTCGGCTGGGGCGGTGTGTGCCCAATCCCCTGCATTCAAGGTGCTGGTGTTCTCGGCCACAGCGGGTTATCGCCATGCTTCGATTACCAATGGCATTGCTCTCATTAAGGCATTGGGCGCGACCAATAACTTTGCGGTCGATGCCACCGAGGACGCGACCTGGTTTACCGATGGCAATTTGGCTCAATACAAAGCGCTGATTTTCCTGAACACAACTGGTGACGTGCTCACCAATGCGCAGCAGGTGAGCGCCTTGCAGCATTACGTCGAGGCAGGCGGCGGCTGGGTGGGGGTCCACGCGGCCTCGGATACGTTCCATAACTGGCCGTGGTATGGGCAGTTGGTAAGCGCTTATTTCGTCAGCCACCCCTCTATCCAGCAGGCCACCATCAGGGTCGAGGATCATAGCGATCCTTCGACCATCGCGCTGCCCGCAGCCTGGGTCCGAACAGATGAATGGTATAACTTCAACATCGATCCGCGCGGTGCGGTCCACGTTCTGGCCACAGTGGACGAAAGCACCTACTCCGGCGGCACGATGGGGGCCGACCACCCGATTGCCTGGTCTCATTATTATGACGGCGGGCGCGCCTGGTACACGGCGGGTGGCCACACACCAGAGAGTTACTCTGAACCGCTGTTTCAGGCCCATTTGCTCGGTGGCATCCTATTCGCAGCCGGGAGCGCTCCCGGACACCCGCCTCTCCTTTCAGTTCGTTCCGGCAGCCAGCTTTTACTCTCCTGGCCAGCCGGTGCGACAGGTTTCCTGACCGAAACAGCGACCAACCTTCAGCCCGGAACGGCTTGGAGCCCGGTCACCAATACACCCGTGCCGCAGAACGGACAGGAAGTTGTGTCGCTGGCCATAACGCAACCCGAACAGTTCTTTCGACTTCGTAAACAGTAAAGCGGAGAGCCGTGGTTCTGTTGGCGCTCAGACAGGCAGCAAATCGATGCACAGTGCCGAGATGCACTCCAACCCCCCTTGCGCGGCTTCTCGCATTTCCTCATATTATGCATTGAATGAATCTGGCTGCCGCTTTCGCGAATGCTGTCCAAAAGCACGCAGGCAAAACCGCTCTGTTTTGGGGCGACCGCGAATATTCTTATGCCGACCTGTGGCGCCAGAGCCTGCTGGTCTCGGGCCGTCTTCAGAACGACGGAGTGAAACCCGGCGACCGCGTTGGCCTCTGGCTTAAGAATTGTCCGGAATTTGTTTCCGCTCTCTTTGGGATTCTACAGGCCGGGGCGGTGGCCGTTCCGATCAATAATTTCCTCAAACCCGACGAGGTTAAGTTCATTATTCAGGACGCCGGAATCGGTGTTCTGATTACTGACTCGGAACTTGGGGCGCATTTTCGGGCAGTCGCATCCGAGCGGCCAGGATTGAAGCTGTTTAGAGTTGAGGAATTCAATGAAACCGCTGGCAACGGCGCTGATTGGCCGCCAGAAATTCAACCGGCGCAGCCCTCGGCTTCGGACCTGGCCCTGCTCATTTACACTTCCGGAACTACTGGCCGCCCCAAGGGCGCGATGCTCTCCCATGGCAATCTGCTCCACAACGTCGAAAGCTGCCGAATCGTTCTTCAAACTGTCGAGTTGGACCGCTTCGCCGTGTTGCTGCCGCTCTTCCACAGCTACATGCTGACGGTTGGATTATTCTTGCCGCTGCTGGTGGGCGGCTCGATTGTCCTGATAAAGTCGCTGCACCCTGTGCGCAACGTGCTGCAAGAAATCATTCAACGCCAGGCTTCAATCCTCCCGGCCATTCCCCAGTTTTACCGCAGCATGGTCAATGTCTCGTTGCCCGTGCCGCTACCCGTCCGCCTATGCGTCAGCGGCGCCGCGCCTCTGCCTGTGGTCGTGCTGAAGGAATTTGAGGCGAAGTTTAAGATTCCTCTCATCGAAGGATATGGTCTGAGCGAGGCAAGCCCGGTTGTAACAAAGAATCCGCTCAATGGTGCGCGCAAGCCCGGCTCGATCGGGCTGCCTGTCGCCAATGTCGAGGTGAGCATCCAGGATGACGCCGGCAACCAATTGGGCGCGGGGGAGATTGGCGAGGTCTGTGTGCGGGGGGGCAATGTGATGCTGGGCTACTGGAATCAGCCGCAGCAAACCGCCAAGGTCATGCGCGAGAGATGGCTGCTCACCGGCGACATCGGCTACCGGGACGAGGAGGGTTACTATTTTATCACCGACCGCAAGAAGGACATGCTACTGGTCAATGGCATCAACGTGTATCCGCGCGAGATCGAAGAGGTCCTTTATGAATTCCCGGGAGTCAAGGAGGCGGCCGTCATCGGCAAACCGGATTTGCGGCGGGGCGAACAACCGGTGGCGTTTATTTCCTCAATCGACGGGGCGGTGCTCGAGGAAAAGGCGGTCCAACAGTTCCTGCGCAAAAAACTGGCGGATTACAAGGTCCCTCGAAAAGTGGTCCTTCTGCCCGCCCTGCCACGCAATGCCTCCGGCAAGATACTTAAAACGCGGCTGAGAGAAATGCCGCTGCTCGATTGACCGTGGACGCGTTTTAAAATTGTAGGAGCCGACGTGAGGAGGCTTCTTATCTTACCTTTGGTCCATGCAGAACTCCTTTGAAGTTTGAGCCTCTCTATATCTGCTCCTGCAAGGATTCTCAAAATGCGCTCTCAGTCACTCAGGCACTCCTTCAAGGTATTGACGACTAATTCGATCTGCTCGGGGCGCAACTCCGGGTACATCGGTAACGAGAGAAGCTCCTGCGCCAATTGTTCGGCAACCGGATAAGAGCCCGGGCGCAACCCCAAAAACGCGTAGGCCCTCTGCAGGTGAATCGGGACTGGATAATGGATGGAGCAATGGATGCCACGGGCGACCATCTTTTCCAGGACGCGGTCCCGATGGCCCACGCGCACGGCGTAGATGTGATAGACATGAAGATTGTGGGAAGCGGTTGAGAGGCGGCCCACTCTTGGTTCATCGACGAGGAGTTCGTCGTAAAAGCGGGCGTGAGTGCGCCGGGCCTGGTTGGCGGCATCCAATAAGCGCAATTTCAGGCTGAGAACGGCGGCCTGAATGCCATCCATCCGGGCGTTCCAGCCGATGGCCGAGTGGATGTGTTTAGTGGCTTGCCCATGGTCCCTCAACATGCGGATTTTAGACCAAAGCTCGGGTTCGTCCGTTGTCACTGCTCCTGCCTCGCCAAATGCACCCAGGTTCTTTCCCGGGTAAAAGCTGAAGCAACCCGCCACCCCCAGACTGCCCGCTCGACGCCCTCGGTACTCGGCCCCATGCGCCTGGCAAGCGTCCTCGACGACAGGTGTGCCGTGGCGGCGCGCGATCTTGAGAATCGCATCCATGTCGGCCATCTGACCGAACAGATGCACCGGGACGATGGCCTGGGTTCGCAAGGTGATGGCCGCCTCAAGCTGCGCCGCATCCATCGTGCAGGTCTGCTCGTCAATATCCACAAAGACCGGGCGCGCCCCGCACAAACTGATGGCTTCAGCGGTGGCCATGAAGCTGTTGGGAACGGTGATCACTTCGTCGCCGGGGCCCACCCCCAGGGCTTGAAGACTCAACCACAGCGCATCGGTCCCACTGCCCACCCCTAAGGCATAACGCGCGCGGCAATATGCGGAAAATTCCGCCTCGAACCGGGCCACATAGGGTCCGCCGGCAAAGGCGCTGGACTCTGTTACCTCACGGAACGCATCGAGCAACTCCGGCATCAGCGCTTCGTTTTGAAGCCGCAGGTCCACGAATGGGACTTGGAGGTCCACAAGATTTTCACACGGCAGCAAGACGAAGGACACGGGCGGGGTTGCCAGCGACGACCGCGCCTTCCGGGACATCCCGGGTCACAACGCTGCCGGCGCCCACAGTAGCGCCCTCGCCAATAGTAACACCACAGAGGATGGTCGCCCCAGACCCAATCGAGGCCCCCCGCTTGACCATGGTAGGCACACATTGCCAATCGGCTTCGCTCTGCAAGAGCCCTTCGGCATTGGTGGCCCGCGGATGGCGGTCATTAATGAAGATGACGCCGTGCCCGACAAAGACCTCGTCCTCCAGAGTTACACCTTCGCAAATGAAGGTATGGCTGGAAATCTTGCAGCGATTACCCACTCGTGCCCCCTTTTGAATTTCGACGAACGTGCCGATCTTCACGTCGTCCCCAATCTCGCACCCATAGAGATTGGTGAACGAGTATATCTTCACCCGCTGCCCCAATTTCACATCGGGGGCAATGCGTTGTAACAGTTGCTCGCTCATATCAAGCGGCTACCATCGCCCGTTCAGAATCGATAGGCGTGTTTTGGAGGCCGGCATTATGTCCGTTGCCGTTTGTGTGGCCATTGCCGTTCGTATGGCCGTTGTTCCAAGGAGCGGCTGAGCTCAGGGCCACCGAAGCCCCATGTTGGCGGAGCGATTCGGTGGAGGCCTCCAGAATCTTGACCACTTCCAGACCGAGCTGTCCGTTGGTGACCGGCACAGTCCCGTCACGGATGCATTCCAGAAAATGCTGGCATTCGAGCTTCAGAGGCTCGTCCTGCTTGATATAAGGCACATACGCATCCCCGTAGTGATAGGAATAAGTGAACTCGGCAAAGGTGTCGTAGTGCGGTGGCACCTCGACCCGGGCGTCATAAATTTTCAGCTTCTCGAGCGGCTCGGTGTCGTCATAAACAATCATCCGTTGGGAACCGATCACGGTCATTTGCCTCACTTTCTTTGGGTCCAGCCAACTATTGTGTATGAATGCGCACCGGCTCTTGCGGAATTTGAGATTCATCATGGTGACATCCTCGATGCCACGGGTGACATGGCTGCTGCCCTGGCAGGCAACACTCACCGGGAGTTCCTCGAGCAAATGCAGCAGGATCGAAATGTCGTGCGGGGCCAGGTCCCACGCTACATTAATGTCCTTTTGGAACAGGCCCAGGTTGAGCCGGCGCGCGGACACATACTGCACCTCGCCGATGTCGCCGGCCTCGATGATCTCCTTCATCCGGCGCACCGCCGGGGAAAACAGAAATGTGTGTCCCACCATCAGAATCAGTTTTCGCGCCTGGGCGATGCCGACCAGCTCGGCCGCCTCGACCTCGGTCCGAGCGAGTGGTTTTTCAATAAACACGTGCTTGCCAGCGTCCAGCGCGGCTTTGGCCATCTGATGGTGAAACCGGACAGGCGTGGCGATTACGATCGCGTCCAGGCCGTTATCCTTGAGCAGGTCGCTGTAATCCCGCGTGGTTTGCACCTCGGGGTAGAGCTTGCGCATGTGGCTCAGGCGGGATTCGCTCGCATCGCACAGGACTTTGAGCTGGCAATCGGCGGATTGCCTCAGGTTGCGCACTAAATTTGGGCCCCAGTAGCCGCACCCGATTACCCCGACTTTGATCGCTGTTTTCATCGCTTTCATACGTTGTAGGACTGAACCGATTTCCGAAGTGCCTGGCTGGGCGGCGCGCTTTCCTGGCTTTTGAATCCGCGCATCTCCCAGTATTGCCCCCAAAGAGCGGGGAGCGTTTTGAAAATAATCCGCACATCGAGCCAAAGATTTCGCCTCTGAGAATAATCAATATCCATTTGGATCATCTGCTCGAAGGTAGTATGGTTCTTGCCGCTGACTTGCCACAGGCCGGTCAAACCCGGCACCGCATCAAATCGTTTCCAGTGCCAGGCCTGGTATTTCTCGCATTCGTAAGGAATACATGGACGCGGCCCGACCAGGCTCATCTCACCGCGCAACACATTGAGCAGTTGCGGCAGTTCATCCAGTCCGCTGGCCCGCAGCACGGACCCGAAAGGAATCAAACGCGGGTCTCGATGCGCATCGAGCTTGGTCATCGGCTGACGCGACTGAATCAATTCATGCAAATGGCGCCGATGCGATTCCGTTTCCGCATCGACTCGCATGGTCCGGAATTTGTAGCAGGTAAACTGGCTGCCTTTGCAGCCGACACGTTTCTGGCGGAAAAAAATCGGACCAGCCGAGCCGAGCCTCACCAGAAGCCCCACGACGGTTCCGACCAACAGAATCGCCGGAGATAAAAGCGCAATGAGCCCATAATCCAGGCACCGCTTCCATGCCGGAAGCCCCCCTCGGCCCTCGACCACTTGTCTCCCCGACCCCTTATGCCTTCTTGCCATACATCATCCAGCTCTATCTTTTAAATTTTGAGTTTTCCGCACCCACATTTTCTTCCGTTGTTCGGGAGCAGGACGTATCGATCTCGCTCGCCAGAACGATTGGGTGATAACACTCGTCCATCATCCGCTCAGAAGAGAGACTCGCAACTCCGCCGATTACGGAGTAATCATCGGTGAAATTACGGAGCTACGAGAAGAATGGAGCGGGCATGGATTCATGCCCTCCAAATTGGGACGTATTCCCCATAGTCCGACAGAGGATAAAAAGTAGTGTGCCTGTATGAAACCGAGCACAAGAAACATCGCCAAGGGCGTTGGAAGACAGGTTAAGGGGAAAAGCAAAGAAGCCGCTGGGCGTCTTACCGGCAACAGGCGGCTTAAAGCGAAGGGCCGCTTGCAGAGCGAGGCAGGCCGTGTCCAGCGGAAGCTGGGTCAAGCCGAACGCGACCTGGATAAAGACCTGGAAAAAGAGACCGCGTGACCCTGGGGTGAGGTGTCCGCAGCCAGTTAGTTAGTCGTTAGTCTCCGGTGGAGGAAGCTCCTCTGGTTTTTTCGGCGCTTCCAGATTCCCGGGTCCGGGCCACGATGTCATGAGCGATCTCTCCGGAGAGCTCGGCCAGGCGACCCAGAATGCTGAATCCGTTCGAGTAGCGCGTTCTCTTGTGATCTGCTCTCGGTATCGTCTTCTCTGGAGCGCCCCCAAGCTTTATCAATCCCTGTACTGAACTAGATTAGCCCGGCGCAAATTCCAACCACTCAACCCGTTGGACCGCAAGCAACTGCGCAACCCAAACCACACCTCCCCATCGATTGCTGGAATTTGACACCTCCTTGAGACTGGTGGTGTTTGAAGGTTCACACCATTTGGCCCCAAAAACCGTCAAATTTCCTTCTTGCCACCCGTGCCAGAAAGGGTAAAAGGGAGGGCAAATGCAGGTTCCGTTGGCAACTCGTTTATTATGATTTACCACGAAAAGGCGCCCAGCAGGGACAACGGGCACGTAGAGCAGCTCGAGGTATACCGCTTGCCGCGTCCTGCAGGCATCCGGGAAACAGACCATCGGACCACCCGAAATAAGGGCAAACCTGCCCACGGCAGGCTACCGCTCTTTGATAAGGTCAAAAATTTCAAGAGCGCCGCCCAGGTACGGGCATTGGGATTATACCCTTATTTTCGGACGATTTCCTCTGCCCAGGACACCGAGGTCATGATCGAGGGCCGACGGGTCCTGATGCTAGGGTCCAACAGCTATCTTGGGCTGACGAACCATCCCAAAATCAAGGAAGCTGCCCAAGCTGCTGTTGCCAAATACGGCACCGGGTGCGCCGGATCGCGTTTTTTGAACGGGACATTGGATATCCACCTGGAACTGGAAGCGGCTTTGGCAAAACTGGTCAACAAGGAGGCGGTGCTGCTCTACAGCACGGGCTTTCAAGTCAACCTGGGCGTTATCAGCGCCTTGGTGGGCAAAGGCGACTATATCATCGGCGATAAAAGCAACCACGCCAGCATTGTTGAGGGCTGCCTCGTCGCCCAAGGCAAGTTCTTCCGCTTCCCGCACCAAGACATGGAGGCGTTGGAAACCCGCTTGGAGCAACTGGAACCGGGGGCCGGCAAGCTGGTGGTAGTGGACGGGGTGTTCAGCATGGAGGGTGACGTCATCCAGTTGCCCGAATTGTGCCGGATTGCGAGCAAATATGGCGCAGCGGTGATGATTGATGACGCTCACGCAATCGGTGTTTTGGGCAGGAATGGCGCCGGGACCCCCAATCATTTCGACATGACGGACCAGGTCCAGCTTATCATGGGCACGTTTAGCAAGTCGCTGGCCAGCCTGGGCGGATTCATCGCTTCGGATGCCGGGACGATTGATTACCTCAAGCACCACTCCCGTCCACTGATCTTCAGCGCGAGCATGAGTCCCGCGAACGTTGCCGCCGTGCTGGCGGCAGTCGAAATCATGATGCAGGAACCCGAGCGCATCGGGCAATTGTGGCGCAACACCGGGCGTATGAAGAATGGCCTGACCAGCCTGGGCTTTGATTTGGGCAAATCCGAAACGCCTATCCTGCCCGTCTATTGCCGCAGCCTGATGGTGGCGTTCAAGATTTGTAAACGCTTGCAGGACGAAGGCGTCTTCGTCAACCCGGTGGTCTCTCCTGCTGTTGCCCCTGGGCACGAGCTAATCCGCATCAGTCTCATGGCAACCCATATGGATGAGCAGATTGATTTCGCCCTTGAAAAGATCAGCAAGGTGGGCAGAGAACTTGGGTTAATCTGATTGGGACCAGTGGAAGCCAAACCGATTTCTCCGGACCCCCAAATTCCATTAACCCCGATTCCCTAAAGTCTTCTCATGCTCTTAAATGAAAGTCCTCCTCACCGGGGCTAGCGGATTTGTTGGAAGCCATATCCTTGATGTCTTGGTTGAGCGGGCGATTCCAACTGCCATCCTGCTGCGGCCCACCAGTAATCGACAATTCGTTCAGCGCCATCTGGGCTGCGTCGAGGTCCGGCCCGGCTCGATCAACGACCTGAAGAGCCTGGAAAAGGCCCTGGCAGATGCGACCCATGTGATTCATTGTGCCGGATGCACCAAGGCCAGGCGCAACTCGGATTTTTATGAGGTGAATGAAACGGGCACGCGCAACATGGTCGCAGCCCTCAATTTGCGTAACGGAGCAATTCAACAGTTTCTACATATATCGAGCCTGGCAGTGGCTGGACCAGCCACGGCCGAACGGCCCGCCACCGAATTGGATGCGCCAAATCCCATCTCGGAATATGGCCGCAGCAAGCTGGCCGCAGAGCTCGAGGTGCGCAATCATTGCCGCACGGTTTACACCATCCTGAGGCCGCCGGCTGTTTATGGACCGCGCGATAGCGGTTTTTTTGCCATGTTCAACGCTGTACACCGTCATTTGCTGCCGCGGCCAAACAGGCGACAAATACTAAGCCTCGTCTATGCCAAAGACCTGGCGCAAGCCGTCGTGAATTGCCTGGGCCACCCTGGCGCTGCCGGCAAGGCCTATTTTGTGGCCTCGCGTGAGCGGGTCAGCGCCAGCGGCATGGCGCAGCAAATCGCTGGAACCATGGGGGGTTGGACGCTCCCTTGCCCTTTGCCGGCTGCGGCGTTGTGGCCCGTGTGCCTGGCACAGGAGATCTTTGGCCGGCTGACAGGCCGGGCAATGTTGCTGAACATGCAGAAGTACTCCGAGTTGCGAGCCCCGGGTTGGGTGTGTGAGCCGTCACTCTTCGAGAAGGAGATTGGATTTCGATGCGAGACCCCGCTCAAACAGGGGATTTCAGAAGCTCTTGAGTGGTATCGAAAAGAGGGATGGCTGCCTTAATTTGGCTCGGTCATGTTGAGGCATTACACCTTTGTCGATTACGCCACCCAGGCTTACATGACTCTGGTGGGGGCGTTGATTCTCTTCTTTCATAATGCAACCGTTCCTCATTGGCCCTGGCTTCTGGCATCCGAAGCGGCTGGTATTGTTCTGGTCCACCTCCTCATTCAATTTCAAGGCAGCCGCCGATTGGGGAGCCTTTTGAATTTTCTGCGCCATTTCTATCCGGTCCTGCTTTACGCATGGCTTTTCGCGCAAACAGGCTGGTTGAACCGGATGTTTGTGGACCACTACCTGGACCCGTCGATCATCCGCTGGGAACAAGCGCTCTTTGGCTGCCAACCCAGCGTGCTGTTCATGCAAAAACTGCCGGACCTGGCCCTGAGCGAGATTCTTTATGCCTCTTATTTTTCGTATTACCTGATGATCGGCGGCATTGGCCTGGCATTGTATTTGCGCAATCGCCAACAGTTTTTCCATTACATCTCTGTTATTTCATTTGTCTTCTATGTTTGTTACCTGATCTATATAGCCTTGCCCATCGTCGGGCCGCGTGTGTTCTTTCATGATGTGCCCGATTATTCCCTCCCGCGGGCTTGCCAGCAATTAGCTCCCATCGCCTTTTACCCTGACACAGTCAAAGCCGGCCCGTTTTATCACATTGTGAGCTTCATTTACCGCGTCATTGAAGCTCCGGGGGCGGCCCTGCCCAGCAGCCATGTGGCCATCGCCATGTGCACGGTCTTTTTCTCATTCCTGTACCTGCCCCGCATCCGCTACGCCCATTTGGGCGTGGCCATCCTGCTGTGTGTGGCGACCGTCTATTGCAGATACCATTATGGCCTGGACGTTCTGACCGGTCTGCTGACGGCGGCGATCCTGGTTCCTATCGCCAATTGGCTCTATTTCAGACTGTGCCCTCCCCAGCAGGAGGGCTTAAAAACTGCGGAAGCCGAAGTGCAGAGGCTCTGATCTGACGCCGATTTCTTTGCCTTCCTTGCGTTGACAGCGGCTGCTGCTCTACGGCTTTATCGCCTTGATCTTCGCAATATAGTCGGGCGCCAGTTTGTTCTGCGGATCGAGCTTGCGGGTTTCCTCGAATTGGCGCAGGGCCTCATCCAACTGGCCTTCTTTCGCCAAAGCCACGCCCAGGTTCAAATGCGCCATGGCGTAATCGGGTTTGAGGTGAAGCACCTGCTCGAATTGTTCGCGCGATTCCTTGACTCGCCCGGCAAAGGCCAACTCCTCGCCCAATGCGTAATGCGCCTCCCAATTTGACGGCTGGAGCTGGACAGCTTGTTGGAACTGTGCGATGGCCTCGGGTTGGCGTTGGAGCTTCGATAGCGCCTTGCCGGCCAGCAAATAACTGCGCGGCTCCTGGGGCAGCAGCTTTCGCGCCTTCTCGTAGTCGGCTAGCGCTTGCTCCGGCTTGCCTTCGAGTGCTTCGATTTCGCCCAACTCAAGCCACCCCTCGCTCAGGTCCGGGCGCAACACCAGGGCTTGCAGCAAGCGCCCCCGGGCTGCCGTAAGTTTTGCCTGGCGCAACAGGAGCCGGCCGGACTGGAAGTACGCCAGGTGATGGTGCGGGATCAGTTCGATGACCCACTCCCATTGTGCGGTTGCGGCCAGCAGGTCGCCGGTGGCTTCAAGGAACTCGGCAAAATCCTCGTGCAACCGATAGTCTGCCGGAGACCATTCGATTGCCTGCTGATACAGCTTTCGGGCCGCAGCGGCAGCCGTGCCGTTCATCCGTTGTCTGAGCGCGCGCAGATTGGCGCGAAAAGATTCCAGTCGTTCGGCGTAGTTAAATTGCGCGCTGAACGGCGGCTGGGCCAGTCGGCGAAGCATCTCTTCCAGCACGCCATAGCGATTCCAGTCCGTCAGTCCCAGGCGCTTTTCGCATGTCTCCTGTGTAGCCCAAGTTGCCGCCGATTGGTTCATGGCGGCAGCCGGGACAAACCGCTCAACCTGCTGGGCCCAGGCTAGGGCGAGGCGATAGTTGCCGTCGAAATTCAAATGAACGTGTTCGTAAAACGATTCCTGCCCTGGAATGCCTGTTGGACTATTCGTGGCAAACACCGCCGCTGCGTCAAAGAACGTCAGCCCGGGGCCTGCAGAGCGGTGTGCGGAGTCGCCTATCAACGCGTTGATGCGCGAATCAGCGCGAAAAGGCAGGGCGTCCAGATCGCACGCCTTTTGGAAATGCCGGCGAGCGGCGGCGAAATTCGTCAAATTAAACAGGCAGCGGGCTTCTAAAAATTCGAGGTCTGCGCGCCCGGGGTCCAGGCTGGCAGCTTGCGCAAAAAGTTGCGCCGCTTGGGAGTAATTGGTCTGGCTGGCCATGCTCAAGCCATCCCTGAACAACTTGTCGGCTGTGGCAGGATTGCCCCCGTTGCTGAAAGTATTTGGGCTCGGGACGCTCGCGAAGGGAGGGGAGTCCAGAAGATTGACTGCCACCGTGCTGAGCACAATTTTTGCGCCGGAACTCAGGCCGGTTTCGAGAATGTCACGCAGGTTCTCGCGGAAATTCGCATAGACCCTTTCCTTTTGCGGGTTGCCGGGCGCGACCCAGTTCCTGACGAA
The DNA here is from genome assembly GCA_035946615.1 of Verrucomicrobiia bacterium. Classification (NCBI taxonomy): domain Bacteria; kingdom Pseudomonadati; phylum Verrucomicrobiota; class Verrucomicrobiia; species Verrucomicrobiia bacterium. The sequence continues at coordinate 19,034 of DASYZB010000149.1, read as the reverse complement.
CATCTCCATCCCGCCCCAGGATTGGGGTTCCGCCGAGCGGTTCCTGAGCCTTCGCGCTACTCCGGCCAGCAATTGACCCAGCCGTGTTTTTTGCACTGCAAGGCTCACCCGCACCCAGGCGCGCGAAGGGGCTTGCGCGCCTAAAACCCCGGCAGCGCCAAAGGGCCCCACCATTTCGTTGTTCCCCATGTAGATGATCCAAATATCGCCCTGGCGCCGGGCGCATTCGCGGGCAATGTCGAGAATCGCGTGCGAATTGATGGCGGTCATGGCAACGCAGACCACTTCGAAATTGGTTTGTGGGAAACGCTCGCGCAGAAGCGCTTCCAAATACCGTCCGGCGCCATAAGCAGGGCGCGGGTCGCCCAACGCTGCGGACTCCCCGAGAATGAAAATCCGGCAAGTGCCCGGCGGCTTCCGAGCCTCCATTTTTACTGGCGCCGGGCTGCGCGCCAATTCGGGCGGAAAGAAGCGCAGACCGAATTTGTCATTCTCGACCAAAAAATTATCGTTTCCAATGCGTATGGATTTGAAAAACCCGGGGTCATAACCGAAACCTGCGAGGCGCAGCCCAAATTCAAGCCCCCCCAGGACCAGAAGCGGCCCCAAAACAGCGGCTGCAAACCGAAACCAAAAGCGCCGGGCTTTCGAGATCGGTGCTTCTGGCGGGCTGACCGTTGTCGGCGGACTCGGTGACGCCGGCGAACCGGCTTTTTTTTCGCTATCCTTTGGTTTCAATTTTGCAATGGGGCCGTTAACCGTACGCAAGCGCCCCCTTCAGCGCCTGGAGCTGTTTCGAATTTGCCGCCGATATCTTCCAGGCGCCGCCGCATATTGCGCAGGCCGTTCCTGCCTTTTTTCTCGTCGGCAGCGGTGAGGCCCTTGCCATTATCCTCTATCTCGAGCACGAACTGGCCGGCTTCGAGCCGCAACCGCAGCCAGGCGGCGGATGCCTTCGAGTGCTTCACCACATTATTGACGGCTTCTTTTGCGGCAAGAAAGACGTTGTGGCGAAGCTCGGGTGAGATGGGAATGGCGGGCAATTGCGGCGGGACTTCCAGCCGGTACTTTAGCCCGGCGATGGCCAAGTACTCCTGGGCGTATTTGCAGACGTAATTGATCAGCCCATCGAGCGTGTCGTTCGATGGATTGACCGTCCAGACAATTTCATCCAGAGCGCGAGTTGTTTCCCGCGCGGTTTGAGAGATTTGCCGGGCGTGGCTTTCGATCTCAGCCGGCAGCTCTTTATCTGTCTCAGCCATTTCGCCCAGCAGCGCGACCTGGGTGAGGTTTGCGCCGAGTTGGTCGTGGAGGTCGCGCGCGATTCGGGCCCGTTCTCTTTCGAGGGCTTCCTGCTGGCGCAAGGCCGCGAGTTGTCGCTGGAGTTTTTGGGTCGAAACGTAATGCACCGAGCCGACAATGGCCCCCAGCAGGCAGGCTGTGGCAGCGCTCAGAAACCACCACGTTTGCCAAAAGGGCGGCAGGACCGTGATGGCGAGGGACGCGCCAGTTTGGTTCCAAACGCCGTCTTCGTTGCAGGCCTGGACCTGGAACCTGTAGTGGCCATGCGGCAATCGGCTATACCAGGCAAACCGCCGTTGCGCCTCGGTCTGGGTCCATCGAGTTTCATGACCCTCCAAGCGGTACTTAAACAGACCTTTGTCAGGAGCTGACAGATTGAGGCTGGCGAAATGAATCTCGATGCTCTCCTTGTCGGCCGGCACGGTGACTTCCGTCGGGGCGGGGCCGCGCAGGACATCGGCATGCTGCGGTTGGCCATCCAACAGCACCCCATCAATCACGACCGGCGGTGGATTGGTATTGGGCATGAGTTCAGCGGGTTGGATGGTTGCGAGCCCCATGGTTGTGGAAAACCAAAGCGTGCCGTCAGTCGTGCGGCAGGCGCCCGGCTGGGAACCGGTGCTGCATTCGCCGGGCAGGCCATCGGTGGCGCCAAAAAGCCTGCACGGAATCGAATCCGGCGCTTGGGTCGAAAAACTGTTCAACCTCCGCTTATCCACACGCATCAAACCTGCGTTTGACCCAAGCCACAGAAAACCTGCGTCATCTTCGAGCAGGTAGCCGATTTTATTGCTGACCAGCCCGTCGCGTGTTGTATAGCGCTTCCATTGCCCCTGGTAAAAACGGCCAAGGCCACCCGAGGTTCCGACCCATAAAACCCCCTGCGGATCGAGGTAGAGCGAACTGACATCATCGCCCGGTAAATCCTTAGGGTCAGCGCGGAACACGGTGAACTTGCCATCATGCAGCCGGTTCAAACCACCGCGCTCGGTGCCAACCCACAGATTCCCCTGCGGGTCGTCGGCAATGGCACGAACATCGTCCGAGGAGAGCCCGTCCCGGGTGGTGAAGACCTTCCAGTTGTGGCCATCCCAGCACGCAAGGCCCAGTTGCGAGCCCAGCCACAACCGCCCGTCACGCCCCTGGTATATGGCGGAAATATCGGCGTTGATGAGCGGCTGACCCGCCATCGGCATGAACTGCTCATCGCGCAGCGTGAAGAGGCTGAAGTGAGGCGCTATCGTGCACAATCCCCCCGCCCACACCTGCCGCGCCTGGTCTTGAAACACCGACTGGATGGCAAACTCCCCTTTGCCAGGACGAATTGAAATGGAAGCGGGCCAGAGGTTTGTAAAGCGCCGAAGGGCGCGTGTTTTCCAGTGATCGACCCGCTCAGCCCTATACCCAATCCACAATCCACCGTTACCATCCGGGCAAACCGATTGCACTGTCTCGCCGCCAGTTCCCTCGAGCAAATCGAGATTCTGCCGCTTCACACGGTCGAGGCCGCCACCATTGGTGCCGACCCAGAGATTGCCCTCGCTGTCGGTCACCAAACACCAAATCGAGGGAGCCGTGACACCCTCGACCCAAGTGGATTTGCCCTCCGCGTCGAACCACCAGATTCCATTGCCATAGGTGCCCACCACGAGATTCCCGTCGCGGTCTTCACAAGCCGCCAGAACCGGAACGCCCTCTTTCCATGGGTAGCTTCCCAAATCTTTTTCCAACTTATCAGCCTTCCATTTCTGCACCCGGCCATTAGCCAGCCGCCAATAGCCACCGGGTTTGCTGGCTAAAAGGAAATCGAGCCTGCCACAGGGAATCTCATAAGCCACCGGAACCGCTGCCAGGCTGGGGCTGGAGATGGGGCCCAGGGCAATGAGCCTGCCATCGGACGTGCCTATCCAAATCAGCCCGGAATTATCTGCGACAAGCCCGCGGCAGTTATCAAGAACCAACCGCATTTGATTATTTCCATAATGGTAAAGCTGGCCTTTGGCCATGTTGAGCCAGATACCCCCGGCAGGGTCTTCACAGATGACGCGCACCGGCCCTTGGCTGGCGGTATTCGGCATTGAAAGCCGGTTAATCCTCCCGCCTGTAGCCACTATGAACACACCCGCCTTTTCAGTCCCAATCCACAGGTTTCGTTGGCTGTCCTCGAACAGTTTTACAATTTTGCTGTCGCTCAACTCGGGCGCGTCGCTCTGGTCGTAAGTTTGAAAGCGCAACCCATCAAAGCGGGCCAGACCGCTGCCGGTGCCCACCCACAAATAGCCGTCACGGGTTTGGACCATGCTGATGACGGCGCTTTGAGGCAACCCCTCTTCGGTCTTCCACTGTCGCACCAGATAATGAGAATTAGCAGCGCTGGAAAGAGGAACCGAAAAGGCGCAGAGCCATAGCCAGGAGGCGATGAAAGTCCAACAGTTCTGCGGCATATCCGTATCGGGGTTGCGGCCAGTGACACAGGTCTGCTGCCGCCCTGAGCTTAGATTGCCTGGACGAAGGGGCTGAGGCAAGCAAGATGGGCGTAGCGGCGGTAGCTTTCCTGGGGAATTGATACGGGCGCGTGGAATATCCCAAAGCGGTAGAGGACTACCGCAGTCCAAAACGCTGGCGCGCCATCGGGTAGCGGTCCGTTCTGACTTATCGAAAAACCGCCTAACGCTTGCTGAATCGGCTCTTTACGGTGCGCTTTTTGAGCGAGCCATTGCCCCTGGGGGCGCCACTTTTTGCCGGCTTGGCGGGCGGCTCCCCCTCTAATGCGGCCTGGGCTGCAGCCAACCGCGCCACAGGCACGCGGAACGGCGAACAACTCACGTACGAAAGCCCAATCCGGTGACAGAACTTCACGCTGTCCGGGTCGCCACCGTGCTCCCCGCAGATTCCCAGCTTGATGTCTGGCCGCGTGCTTTGGCCGCGTTCGACCGCAATCTTCATGAGCTGGCCGACTCCGGTTTGATCAATCGAGGCAAAGGGATTCTTCTTCACGATTTCCAGCTCCTGGTAAGGCGGCAGGAAAGAGCCCGAATCATCGCGGCTCATCCCGAGGCAGGTTTGGGTCAGGTCATTGGTGCCGAAGCTGAAGAATTGGGCGGTCTCGGCGATTTCATTGGCGGTGAGCGCGCCTCGAGGGATTTCGATCATGGTGCCGACGAGGTAGGCCAGCTTGACCTTCTTCTCGGCCATCACCGCCTGCGCCACGCGATGGACCAACTCGACTTGCAGGTCCAGTTCCTTCTTGAACCCGACCAGCGGGATCATGATCTCGGGTTTTACCTGGATCCCTTCCTTTTGCACATCCGCTGCGGCCTCAAACACCGCGCGAGCCTGCATTTCGGAAATCTCAGGATAAACCAGCCCTAGCCGGCAGCCTCGAAACCCGAGCATCGGATTGAACTCGTGCAGCTCTTTGACTCGCTGCGCTATCTTTTCGACTTTGATGCCCATCTTTTCAGCCAGCAGGTTCTGCGCGCCGTGGTCATGCGGGAGGAACTCGTGCAACGGCGGGTCGAGGAAGCGAATGGTCGCGGGCAGCCCCTTGAGTTCCCGGAAGATGCCTTCGAAATCGCCTTTCTGGTAGGGCAGCAATTTGCCGAGCGCTCTTTTCCGCTCCTCTGTGCTCTCGGCAAGGATCATCTCACGCATCGCATCGATGCGGTCGCCTTCAAAGAACATGTGCTCGGTGCGGCACAGGCCGATGCCGCTGGCGCCGAAGGCGACCGCGTTGGCGGTTTGTTCCGGGGTGTCGGCATTGGTCCGCACCTGCAAGCGCGTGACTTTGCTGCACCAGTTCATCAGCTTCTGAAACATCTGGTAGGTGGCGCTCTCATTGCCCCCAAGCGATTTCTCGACGAGCACCTGCACCACTTCCGAGGCCGCCGTGCGCAAGGAGCCCGGATAGACCTCTCCGGCGGTGCCGTTGATCGAGATGAAATCCCCCTCGTTATACATGCTGCCATCTACGGTCATCGTCCGGGCCGTGTAATCGATCTGCAACGCGCTGGCGCCGCACACGCAGACCTTGCCCATCTGCCTCGCGACGAGCGCCGCGTGCGAACTGACGCCCCCTTTGGCCGTGAGGATGCCCTCGGCGGCAATCATCCCGCGCAAATCCTCCGGGGAAGTCTCGTTGCGGACCAGCAGCACCTTTTCGCCTTTAGCTGCCGCTTCCACGGCGCGATCAGCGTTGAGGTAAAGCTTGCCGGAAGCGGCGCCGGGCCCGGCCGGCAGCCCTCGGGCAATGCACTTGGCGGCCTTGATTGCCTGTCGATCAAAAATCGGCGCTAGGACCTGATCGAGTTGGTCGGCCGGGACACGCCGGATGGCGGTTTTCCAGTCGATGAGTTTCTCTTTCTCCATCTCGATGGCAAACCGGACGGCAGCGAGCCCAGTCCGCTTGCCGTTGCGGGTCTGAAGCATGTAAACTTTTCCATCCTGGATGGTGAACTCGAAATCCTGCACATCTTTGAAATGGGATTCGAGCGTCTTGCGGATATTATCCAGCTCGGTGAAGGCCTCGGGCAAATGATTCTTGAGTTGGGCGACTGGCTCGGGTGTCCGCACACCGGCGACGACATCTTCGCCTTGGGCATTAATCAGGAATTCGCCATAAAACACCTTCTCACCGGTGGCTGGGTCGCGCGTGAAGGCCACACCGGAGCCGGAGCGGTCGCCGGTATTGCCATAAACCATCGCTTGCACATTGACGGCGGTGCCCCACTCCGAGGGGATATTGTACTTGCGCCGATAAACCATCGCCCGGTCGTTCATCCAGGAACCAAACACAGCCCCGGTTGCGCCCCAAAGTTGTTTCCAGGGGTCCTGCGGGAATTCATGGCCGGTGCGCTCCTTGATGAGGGCCTTGAATCGGGCGACCAATTCTTTGAGGTCATCGACACTCAACTTGGGGTCCTCGATGTCCTGCTGGTAGCGCTCATGCTTGAGCCCGTGAATGACCACTTCGAATGGTTCGTGATCTTCCCCGGCCCGCTTCTGGACACCCATCACCACGTCACCATACATCTGGATGAACCGGCGGTAGCAATCCCAGGCAAATCGCTCATTCCTGGTGGCGTTCACCAGGGCCAGGACTGTCTCGTCATTCAGGCCCAGGTTCAGAATCGTGTCCATCATCCCCGGCATCGAATCACGCGCCCCGGAGCGGACCGAGACCAGCAGCGGCATGAGAGATTTATCACCGAATTTTGTGCCGATGCTCTTCTCGATGAAGGCCACACCCGATTTCACCTGAGACTCGAGTTCCTTGGGGTAGCTCTTTTTGTTCTGATAATAGTAAGTGCAAACCTCCGTGGTCATGGTGAAGCCGGGCGGCACCGGCAGGCCAATGCGGCTCATCTCGGCCAGGTTCGCCCCCTTGCCGCCCAGCAGCGGCTTCATGCTCCCGTCGCCGTCGGCCTTCTTATTTCCAAACAGATAAACGTATTTTGCTGCTCTTGCCATAAAATGATTCCTATTTAAGGGTTTCAGGATGGTTCCCCGGAAACTACGTGGCCGACTCTAACAAAGCCCCTTTGTGTGTCAACGAACGAATGGGACAAATCCGTGAACGCCGACACCAAAAACCACGCAAAAAGCCCAATAAAACTCTTATTTCTCTCCTGGCCAGGGTGATGACAATAAATGCTAAATGTTCCGCAAAAAATGTGCCGTGGCTCCTCTCCCCTTCGCGACGATTTTCTGGTGCAGAATCCTTAGCAATCTTTGCGTTCTCTCGCGGCTTCGTCTTGGTTGCGGCTTCCTGTGCTGCGAAATGTCCAGGCTAGCTCCAGGCCTCGAGCTCTTTTACAAGCCGCTCCATCGGCAGACCGACCACATTGCTGTAAGAGCCGGCTATCTTTTCAACGATCCAATCGCCCTGCTCCTGGATGGCATAGGCCCCTGCTTTGTCGAGCGGATCGACCTTCGTCAGGTAGCGGCGAATCTGAACCGCATCCAGCGGGTGGAAAGTGACCTCGGTTGTTTCGGAAAAAACGCGCTGACGATGCCCGCGCAAGTGCAGGAGGCAGATGCCGGTGACGACCTGATGTGTGCGGCCCTGGAGTTGTTCGAGCATTTGATAGGCCTGCTCGAGGCCGGATGGCTTTCCAAACAGCGCGTTTCCCAGATAAACCAACGTATCAGCAGCCAGAACCAGGGTATCGGGGAAATGCTTGGCAACTGCCCGGGCTTTACGATAGGCATTGATTTGGCAAACCTCCCGGGCCGTCAATTGGTCGTGATGAATTTCCGGGGCGTCGCTGGGGACAATTCTGAACTCGATGCCCATATCGCCAAGCAGCTCCGAGCGGCGCGGCGAGGCGGACGCCAGGATCAGCGGTGGCAACTTCATGCGACGCGCAGGGCTCATAGACCGTTTATAGCTCTCTTTATTGGCTCCCTCTCCCCTCCCTGTACTCTATGCCATGGCCCATGTATATGCAGCTACAACATTTTTGTGGCGCCCTGCAATGTCAAGCGAGTAATGTGGCCCCATTGTGGCCACCAATACCGAGCAACTTTACCAGCAACGCCTCAACCGCTATGTAACCGCCATGCGCGATGAAAAACCGGACATGGTTCCGATCCGGCCTTTCGTGGCTGAGTTTACAGCCAAGTACGCCGGCTATACGTGCCAGGAAGTTGCCCATGACTTTACCAAGGCCTTCGACGCGGCGATTAAGACCGCCAAAGATTTCGATTGGGACGCCGTCGTGCCCAATATGGTCTATGTATGGACTGGTCTGACCCAGGCGATTGGCCTGAAGTACTATGGGATTCCGGGAATCGGCATCCCGCACACCACTGGATTCAATTACATCGAACCGGCGGAAGACCAGGCCTTCATGCGCCCCGACGATTACGACGCCCTCATTTCCGATCCGACCGCATTCCTGTACGAGACCTGGCTCCCACGCGCCTCCAGCGAGGTCTGCAAGCTCGGCCAGCCCTCGACTTACCGCAATAATCTTTCCTTTGTTAAAGGCGCCATGGCTATGCTCTCTTATTTCTATGCGTTTGGACCGCAAATCGCCCGCTTGCGCTCCGAGTGCGGAGTGGTTTCGGCCATCGCCGGCATTTTCAAGGCCCCCTTCGATATTCTGGCTGATAAGTTGCGCGGGTATGTCGGGCTCACGATGGACATGCACACCCAGCCCCGCAAGGTCCTCAAGGCCTGCGAGGCCCTCATGCCGCATCTGTGTCATGTGGGCCTCACCACCGCCGACCCGCAACGATTGGTCCCCATCGGCTTTTGGATGCACCGGGGTTGTGTTCCATTCATCAATCCCAAACAGTTCGATTCGCATCAATGGCCAACGCTCAAGCCGATTATCGAAGAGTTTTGGAAACAGGGCCACCAGACCCTGTTCTACGCGGAAGGCAAATGGAAGCATCATTTCGATTCCTTTCGCGAGTTGCCTGAGCGCAGCATTGTCTTTCACTGCGACCAGGACGATATCTTCCACGCGCACCAAAAGCTCCATGATAAGTTCGCCCTGAGCGGAGGCGTGCCCAACACGCTGCTGAGTTTTGGCAAGCCGGAAGAGGTCAGGGCTTTTTGCCGGCGCGTGCTCGCTGAGGTGGCCAAAGAGGGCGGCTACATTCTGGATGCGGGGGCCATCATGCAGGATGATAGCGACATCGGGAATCTGCGGGTCATGACGGAGACGGCCCGCCAATACGGTGTCTATCCAGCCGGCAGTTACTCCGCGCCCACTGCGCTGGCCCCGTGCGATTCGAGGGACTGTGTGCCCGCCCGGCATCACCTCAAGGCGATGGCCGCTCAGCCGCCGCCTGCCACAACCCCGGGCGCCTGTTTCCCATGGAAAGAACGCCTAAAAGATTTGCCTGAAATCACCGGCAGCCCGGAACTGGTCCGCAAAATCTGGGAAGACATCGATGCCTTCGGCAACATGTACATCTGGCAATTGCTGCTGAGCTTTTAAGCCGCGCGCAAATCTTTGCATCGATTGCGGCAGCCGCACTTTCCAGCAGCGCTCCGCCTGGCTGATGCCCATTGGCAACCATTTTCACCACAGAGAGCACAGAGGCACAGAGAAGACTGCGAAGCCACTTTCGTTCGTTTGATTCTCTCAGTGCCTCGGTGCCTGATACGCTTTCCAGAGTTATTCAGCCGAGGGCGAGGAGAGCCCCGGAAAGGTCCCCGCAGCCATCGGTGAATAACTCTGCCGCGCGCAGTGTGAAATCTGGTGAAAAACTTTTGCGTATCCGGCACTCTTGCCACGGCCGCATTGCCCCGGGCGGCTCACGGTCTTCGGTGCCAGATCCCTCGAGGATCTCCGTGGTTTGATAGTCTCCCTATTTCGGCTGGTACAGCAACAAAATGCGCGGCGTCCACCAGGGTTTGTTGCCACGCCAGCCTCCGAATCGGTGCCGTTAAATCAGGCACTTTTTCGGACCTCTGGTCGCTCGAAGACCTCCCTGGCACAAATTCCACCACTCTAGGATCCGTCTCGGGCGGCGAAGCGGGCTTTTCCCTTGACAAGCACCAGCCGTTGGCTTTATGGTCTGCCTCACCTACGGCGGGAAATGCTCGAAAATGTGTCCAGACACCGAAAAACCAATGCTCCCTCACCCGCGCAGCGCACAAAACAATTGGCGTGCCAAAAGGCAAATTCCTATAACATCAATTTCTCTTTGAATTTTGGAGTACCGGCTTTGAGCCTTACCTTATGTATCTCGGCATTATTGCGCAGGCAACATTGAGGGCTATGAAATCAGTTACTGGTTTACGACACAGTCTCTTTTATTTCACGTTCATGGTCCTGGCCTTGTCCTGGACCACATTGTCAGAAGCTCAATTCGTCGGCCCATACGCTCTGACTCCTCCAAACCTAGGGCTCCACACTATTTACGGGGGAAACCCGCAAGTTTTCGGAGACTGGACGCTGATCGCGGGACCACCGCAATCGACACCGCCGGTGTCGCTTTATGTGGAAACCGGGACCAATGGCCTGAGCTTGGACACCGGGCTTAAACAGACAAGCGTTACTGCTATTTTCTTTGCCCAAGTGTAGTGCTGCCGGCACGGTCACATTTGATTACTCCATCTCCGGGTCGAGCCAAGGTTCTTTCGGGTGGTTCAACGTTGGGTCGATTAAGCCTACTGGTTATTACGTCCCTTACGGTCAATTACAGGGATACGCGACGGACTTGGTTACCAATTTCACATCGGCATCGTTTTCCGTCGCCGCCGGGGATTACTTTGGGTTCCAGATCTCCATCCCGCCCTTTGCTCCACCACCAAACCAGCGAGTAGCGACCATACAGAATGCTGTGATGTCAACCAACGCTCCCGTCGTAAATATGAGTTACTTGCTTTCGGGTAAAAGCCTTGTTTTGTCCTGGTCTCAAGGCGTTCTTCAGTCCTCGGGCGATGCAATGGGCACATATACCGACATTACCGCTGCGACGTCTCCTTACACCATCCCGCTCACTGGCTCTAAACAGTTCTATCGGGTGCGAATTCGGTAGAATTGGGGCTTATGATCGCCAATGAAAAACCTTCCTCTCTCGTGCGGTTGCCAGCCCCTTCCAAGGACGAGTCGTCCCCAAACCTGAGGCTCGCAAATCGATCGACAAATCCGGTTCAACAGCGTTGAGGGCTATGAAATCAGTTACTCGTGCAGGACACAATCTCTCTTGTCTCACGCTCACGGGCGTGGCCTTGTCCTGGGCCACATTATCACAAGCTCAATTCGTCGGCCCATACGCTCTGACTCCACCAGACTTAGGGGGCTACATTCTCATCGGCGGAACGCACAATTTTGGAGGCTGGACGGTCATAGCGACACCAGAGGTGTGGCTTTTGCTGGGGACCGGGACCAATTCGCTGACCTTAAGTACTGACCGCTTAATAGTAAACAACAGTGCTGTTGTTTTTACTCAGGCTGCCGCCGCGGGCACCGTCACTTTTGATTACCACGTCGATGCGTCTGGCATCGGTTATTTTGGGTGGTTCAATTCTGGAGCGAACAAGCCCGCCGACTATTATATGCCTCACAGTCAATTGTTGGGGTACATTACGGATGCGGTCACCAATCACCAATTACACATCGGCATCGTTTGCTGTGGCCGCTGGAGATTACTTCGGGTTCACGATATCCATTCCAGAGACCCTTCCACCAACAGCAAACTCCCGAGGAGTGATGATTCAGAATGCTGTGATGCCAGTCGGCAATCCTCCTGTCGATTTGAGTTATTTGGTCTCGGGGAAAAACCTTGTTTTATCCTGGCCGCAAGGTGTTCTTCAATCCTCAAGCGATTCAATGGGCGCATACACAGATATTACTGCTGCTGTCTCCCCTTACAGCCTTCCGCTGACAGGCTCTCAACAATTCTATCGCGTGCGAACCCAGTAGAATCCCAGTAGAACACCTCTCTTTTATTTCGACTTGCGGGGGCAGATCGCTTTTGGCATGCCCGCATAGCGGGGGCCGATCGAGTCCCCCTTCCATTAATCTAATGCGATAGGCAAAGGGTCAAGCCCAGACAGGGGTGGGGTCAAGCCCTTGGTCAAGCCCAGACTTCGAGTCCTGCGGGATTCTGCGATCTGAAACTCTACGAAAGTAGAGGCGACCCCCTTCAGTGGAAGGCAGACCTCGGGGGATGGCGGAAAAATATGTGAAGTTGGCAGCTTACTATATCCAATTGCAAAGCGAGAACTATGACAGGTCTCTTAAGCACTTCTCAGAGACGAAGGTGTTTTGAAAAGCAGAACGTGACGTGAAGGTCATTGCCCTGCCAAGAATGGCGGGAGCGGACAATCCAGCTCAACAGCCGCCTCTTGGTTTAGCTCGTTTTGGTGAAATGGTTATTCTTTACCAGGGATGTCGTACGAGCCACACACTCCCGGAACGTAACCGCTGGCCGGGTTTTCCGATGTGCGGCGGCCGGGAGGCCGAGATTGATCTCCTCGTAGGCGAAGTGGTTGGTGGTGCTGCGTACTTAATACCTGCGGGATGGCTCGCCTGCGATGCCGCACTCGTGCTGAAAGAAGCGGCGATCAATGCGCGCCGGGTCGAGGCTCCAGCGCGCGGCTAAAAGCGGGACTTTATCCGTATTGCCTGAGAGCACATCGGGCTGTCCAAACATCGATGGTTGGGCTGTTTCATTATATCCAAAGCACTTGAGGTCCAGCTCCTTTTCGGCAGAGGACATCTTCCCCTGGTGCCAGAGTGTTTTAGCTGCCCAAGCATAGGCCCTGACGACGCGACCTGCATCCGCTTTGACCCAAGCATGGTAATGCAACACCCGGTTGGTATTGAAAAACTGGACGTGACCCAATTTCCGGCTCAACTCCATCACGAATCGGAAACAGGCATCCACATCATCGCTCGGATCAGGCAATCCACTGCCCATCACCAAAATCCAGCCCTTGACGGGCGGGGCAATGAAGAGTTTCTCATCGCCCACGAGCCCTTCGATCCAGGAACAAGGTTTTGGATTATGCAAACTGAGCGCCGACTGCACGGCGAGCAGGCTGCGGGTTTTAACTGCGAGCCAGCAGGTTGGCCTGGGCACAACGCAATTGGGCGCGTACTGGAGAGCCGCGGAACCACCCGCCTTTCGCGCCGGAGCCGCAGCTTTAGGCCGCGCACGGCGGATGACCAGGATGATAATTCCCATCCCGATGCTCAGCGCGATGCTGAACAGCATCAAGAGCAACACTGGCATGACTTCCCATCCATTCACCCGCTATAAATCTACGCACCTCGCGCAACTCATCAACTGGGCTTTTATAAGGTATTAGGACGGGGTGAGCCGCCCACCCGGCCAAAGACTACCGGACGACTAACCGTGTCAAAGGTGAGCAACAGGCCTGGAGCAGGACCAAGATGCCCATGAGCACAGCCAGCGCCAGACTGTGAAAGAAAAGATATCGAAGAATACGGCCCTCGTGCCCGTACCAATCCGTTGCCGTGCTTGCCACAACAATGCTTTGCGCATCGATCATCTTCCCCATCACACCGCCGGAGCTGTTGGCGGCGCACATCAGAATCGGGCTCAGGTGCGTTTGTTCGGCGGTGATTCTTTGCAGGCTCCCGAAAAGGGCGTTGGATGCTGTGTCCGACCCGGTGAGAGCGACTCCTAACCAGCCCAACAACGTGCCGAAAAATGGGTAAAGCCGTCCCGTTCGCGCCAAAGCCAGCCCGAGGGTGGCATCGATGCCGCAGTACTTGGTGAGTGTGCCCAGGGCGAGCATTGCGGCGATAGTTAACAATGAGAAGCGAATGCGCCAAAAGCTCTCGAGGTACGTCCGAATCAAGGTGCCAGGATTAAAACCCATTGCCAACCCAGCGACCAGGTCCGCCAGCAGGATGCCGGTGCCCGTTGCCGACAGAAAGTTGAAGGTGAACTCGGCGGGTTTGGGAGAGACGCCAAGTACTGCCACCGGAGGCATCCGTTGAACGGCGTGATGCAATCCGGGCACCTCGATGCGTGGGGCAGCAATTCGGTCGAGCCGCCGTTTGACTTGCGGCAGACCCCACAGCAGCATAAACCCGGTCAGGATCACCCAGGGAAACCAGGCTCGCAACCGGGGCGCCTTGGCCGGCTTGAGTTCCGACCCACTCGCGCCGGGGCTGGCTGCAGCCAGACCCAGTTTCGAAGCCGATTTGGGCCGCCAGAATCGCAACAGGGCAATCAGCGCGCCGATGGAACAGCTAGCCGAGATGGTATCGACCAGCCAGGGGCCATGGAGGTTTGAGACGAGGACTTGAGGCACAGCGAAGGCCAGCCCAGAGACCAGCGCGGCGGGCCAGATGCCGACCATTCCCCGCCAACCCGCGAAGGCCGCTACCACCCAAAAAGGCACCAGGACAGAAAAGAAGGGCAACTGCCGACCGACCATGGCGGAAAGTTTGAGCGCACTCAGGCCAGTGACCTGTTGCAATGTGGTAATGGGAATGCCCAAAGAGCCAAAAGCGACCGGCGCGGTATTGGCGATCAAGGCGAGACCGGAGGCATGGAGCGGCTTGAATCCCAGTTGCATCAGAATCGCCGCCGTAATCGCCACAGGGGCGCCGAACCCGGCGATACCCTCGATAAAGGCCCCGAATGAAAACGCGATGAGTATGACCTGGAGCCTTGGGTCGGGAGCAAGGTGCGCAAGGCCATCGCGCAACTGATCAAACAAGCCGCGTTTTACAGTAAGTTGATAAAGGAAGATGACGTTGAGAAGAATCCAACCAATCGGGAAAAGCCCAAAGACAGCGCCGTAAGCAATGGAAGCCCCGGCAGCCCGGGAAGGCATGTGGTAAATCCAGAGGGCAATTGCCAGCGCGGCTGCCAAACAAAGCAACGCGCACAGATGGATGCGAATCCTGGCTAAAGCGATCGAACCGAGCAAAATCACGGCCGGCAACGCCGCGGCAAGAGTGGACCACACGGCGCTATGGAGCGGGTCGTAGTTCTGAGACCAGACGTGTGTCATTTCATGCGCTAAATGGCTATTGTATCGGACGCATCGAGGCCGATCAGCAGCCTGATTCCAGACTCCTGCGAAGACAAGTGCTCAGCTCACGCATTGTTGCCACCAGCGAAGGTACCGTTTATTCCCTCGTTTGACGTGCAGCACGATGAATTCCGGCGTCACATAAGGATGTTCAGATAGAATTAGCCTCTCGAGGCCCACCAGGCGCGAAGAGTTCGTCTTGAGCAGCATCAGGACTTCCGAAGCCTGCTCGATTTTGCCGTGCCAGTGGTAATGGGACTCGACCTTCGGAATCAAATTGATGCAAGCCGCCAACCGGGCAGCGAGCGCAGATTTGGCCAAACGCCGTGCCGTCCTCAACTCCGGAGCCGTTACCAAAACCATAACAAATTGATTTTTTGGCATTGAGTCCGTTGGATGGTCGCTACCGTTTTAGCGTGGTGTCACCTCAGGCCAGGCCAGCGGAACGCCTTGTTCGCTGAGCAGCTTCTGAAACGCTGCCAGTTGGCTGCGGTCATTGCGCACCGCCCTCGGTGACGTCTTGCGCGCCAGACAGAATCCAGCCAGCGCGCCGGCGGCTTCTCCAATATTCCATTCCACCGGGTGCAGCCGGTAGCAACCGTTGCTTATGTGCGTGACCCCAAGATTTTTGCAGGCCGGGAGCAGGTTTTCCACGCGCTGCGGGATCAAGGCGCCCAGCGGGATTTGAAACGGGAGTGAACTGATGTCGATATAATTGTCTCCAGCCGTCGTGGGATGCAGATCGATCCGGTAACTGCCAATGCCCACTGAATCCGCGAAATGCGCCGCCCGCACTTTATTCCGGTCCAGCCCCGTCTCCCCCACCCGCGCCTCAGTGGAGACATGCTGCTCGAGGACAGTGAATTGGGCGCGAATCCGCCGGCTCTCGCGGATATAAGGGTATTGGGCCAGCCCATCCTCGGTCCCAACCACATCGGGCCGCAAACGCAATCCTTTCCAGCCCGTGCCGCCGTCGGGGCGGGGTGCCTCCGTTTGGAGCCAATACAACAGCGAAAGGCTGAGCTGCTTTGCCCGGGCCAAATGGATTGCCGCTTCCTGCTCGGCCACCTCGCAAATGTTGCCCAGCAAGTAATCATTTTGTGGCCAGTTGACCAATGATACATCGGCGGAATAGGTCCCAGGCGCAAATAGAGTCTTATCCGCAATCCGGCGATAGGACCAAAATCCTGTTCCTTTTTCGGGGTCAGTCTCAACCTTCCGAACCTTGAGCGTAACCGGGTCGCAACAGGTCAAGGAAAGGAGACGCCCGGTCCAGGGCGGAGTGAGCGCGGGGACAAAGTCCCGCCAGAAATCGTATTCGCGCGGTTTATCAATCGTGTGGTCCTGGTCGGCCAGGAAGTCCATCACAAAACAGCAGGTAAAGGCCTGCATGTTTTTCGGGGCGGCCTCTGGGGAGGCGTGCCGTTCGCCCGTCTCCTTTTGGGCCTCGGCCCCAGTCACGTATTCAGTTTTTGTGAGGGGAAGTAGCTCGCCCAGTTCGGTTGCGTCGATGAAGTAAGGCGCGCGCAGGACAACCTCGTTCCCGGATTCAAGACTGCGCGCTCGCACCGCCTCGACGCGATCCTGGTCGAAGGCGGCATCGGCAGCTTTGTGCCGCAGCAGGATGAGCAAACGCCGGCCTGCCACAAAAGGAGCAAAGCACTCGTTGAGCGCCGCCAGGGCCACGCGCGGGTCGTGGCACAAACGGGACACCCAGCCGTTGCCCGGATTCAAGTAAGGTTTGGCGCGCGCCTCGGCTGTGAGCGGGAAATTACGCCGATAATAATCCCGGATGCGCTCGCGCAGTTGGAGGTAGCTGCGCGTTGCGCCAAAGCTCTCGATCCACGGGTTCTCATCCGGCGGCACGGCCTGGGCCGTAAGCTGCCCCCCGATCCAATGGGTCTCCTCAGTCATAATAACCTGCAATCCGTTGCGGAGGGCCGCCAGGGCGGCGGCGCAACCGCCCAGGCCTCCCCCAACGATTACCAGGTCTGCGGCTAATTCGCTGGCAGCGGGAGTATGGTTTGGAGGGAAGGCCGCAGCGGGGCTTGGGACTGGCTCAATTGCCGAAGCAGGCGCCCGCCCCAAGAATGGCGCGGCAACACCGAGAGTTCTGAGAAAGCGTCGGCGGTCCAACCAGCGGTTTGGGGAGCTATCGGACATCTTCGCCCAATTCCACGTTCCAGTAGGCGAGGTCGATAAAATGCTTCCAACTGTCGTGCTGGTGCAGGCTGAAATTGATCTGGATGAAAGGGCGCCACTTTGGCCGCTTGGGTTTGCGAATAAGGTGCAACCCGGCCTCTTGCGGGGTGCGGTTGGCCTTGAGCGTGTTGCACTCGATGCACGAGCAAACAATGTTTTCCCAGGTCGTCGGCCCTCCCCGGTCGCGCGGGATCACATGGTCCAGGTTCAGGTCTTTGCGGTCGCAGCTCTTCCCGCAGTACTGGCACGTGCTTTTGTCCCGCTCGAAAATGTTGTGGCGGGTAAACTTCACTTCCTTCTTGGGCAAATGATCATAAACCAGCAGCAGGATGACTCGCGGCAGGCGGATTCGAAATGAAACGCTGCGCAGAGACTCCTGATGCGGTTCCTGTTGGGAGAAATCGCGCCACTCGTTAAAATCGAACGTTTGAAATGAGCCGTCGCTGCGGTCCAGCACAGCATGGGCGTGACCCTGAAAGAGCAGGGTGAGCGCCCGGCGCGCAGTGCAAACATTGACCGCCTGCCAGAGGCGGTTGAGCACCAAAACATGTTGGTTAAGTAGCGAGGTCATAACCTCATCCAACCGAGGCCAAACTACACAGAAGCACTCGGGCTGTCAACGCAAGCCACTCCCCCCTCGTTCTTCTTTTGTATCGCGAGGCAATTGCGGCCCTGATAAACTCCTGGCCAATGATCATACGAACGGTTGGCCTGACTTCGTGCCTGCTGCTGGCCTTGACGGCGAGGCCGCTGGCGCTGCAGGCAGCCGATGCGGCGTTCTTCGATGTTACCAAGGGGACGGAGTACACTCAGACCGGGTCCGGTGTGCCCACCCTCAATGGCACCAATGGCTGGGCATTTGAGGCCGAAGTACTGATGTCCGCCAATAACAGCGTCACCAATGCTGTTGTCCAGTCGCCCGCCGCCGTGCCCCCCTATCCCCTGACGCTCTCAGCGAGTCAGAGCAAACGGACCTACAAGCATAAGTACAACACGGTGACCAAGCTCAACGCTAATGACCCAAGCGGGGCTTACCTCATGACCATGCAGGGCGTCCATGACGGCACTCGGCAAGCCAGCCTCCAGTTGGCAGGCGATGTCTATCCGGCAGGGCCCTACATCCAAAATTTTCCCAGCACTCAAACCATTAACGCCAATGGCTATTGTTTGGTCACATGGGGACAATTCCCGGGCGGTGCCAGCGCTGATATCATCCAGTTCCGGGTCCAGGACCTGCTCGGCAACAAAATCTTTGAAACACCTGACCCCGGGAAACCAGGGGCTTTTGATGGAACCGCGATTCGAGTCTTGATAGCGCCCGGGATTCTGTCGCCGGGTCAGACCAGCCAGGCGACGCTCCTGTTTCAAAAGACAGTCGGGATTAACCAGACCAGCTATCCAGAGGCCCTGGGTGAGGCTGGTTATTTTGCAAGGACTACCTTTTATCCCATCACCACAACAGCCGTTGCGCCTGATGTCAAAACCTTCGAGATAGACAAGGCCAGCAAATGGATTCAAACAGACACGAACTCGCTAGCGCTGGAAACGGGACAGCAATTCGAGTTCGAAGCGACCATTCAGGCCTATGCTACCGGGGCGCTCACTACGGCCACCGTGCTGGTGCCCTCAAACACCAATTCCCTATCCCGCAGCCTGGTCCTTCAACCGGGAGGCACAACCCTCTATTTTTCGGATATCGCCCCGACCGCAGGCGGACTGGACGCATTCTACGGGGCCGGGGTTTATACCTTGGTGTTTGACACAGCTCATGACAGCAACAAATCGTTGGCCCTTTCTTTGCCCGCAGATGCCTACCCGCCCGCGCCGCGTATTTCAAATTTTAACGTCGTGCAAACGATTAACGTCAATCATGACACTCTTGTCTCCTGGGACCCTTGGTCCGGCGGCGGAGTGGGCGATTTTGTGCAACTGCGGATCGAGGACCACAATTTCAACAAGCTCTATCTGACATTTTGGCGCTAATTTATGGGAGGTTATTGGAGGTTCAGACCTTAGTTTTCCGCAGTGTTGCGCGGTTTTGCTGCTT